>NZ_JBITBU010000014.1:142798-217706 GCF_044452545.1 Nocardia sp. NPDC051900
CTTGTGGCTCGCCTGTGCGCGGCCGCCGCTTGGTGCTTCGTCGCCTACGCGGCGGCCGCGCACACGCGAGCCGGGCCGCGAACGGCGCATGCTCGGTCTCGCTTCGCTCGAAAGACGTGGTGGGGGTGCGCTGGGCACGTCGGCATCGAAGCTCGCCATCAGGTGTACGCGGTTCGTAGTGGTCGGCTACAGAATCGGCCGCGCTGCCCCCCTTGCTCCTTCGTCGCGGACACCACGCCCCGTCTCCTTCGTCGCCGGCCCAACCGACGCCAGCTCGGCCGCGGACGCCCACACGATCGGTGTCGTTTCACCCGACCCGCATTCGAGCCCGGCTCGGTTCACGGGCCGCAGCGGCAGACTGTCGAGCGGACCACCGCAGGCAAGCGCGGCGTGGGCGGTGGCTCGGTGCGAGCCGGGCTGTGTCGGCTCCGCAGTCGCGCGGTGGGGTTCGCGGCGCTTTGCCCGGCGTCCGCGCCGATCACGCTTGCTCGATCTCGGTGAGGGCGAAGGACGCGCCAGAGGCAGGGGCGGCGGTTCGGGGGTGCGGACCGCCGGGTCCGCATCCAAGTGACCCGGGGTCGACGCGCGGCGGCGCGGATGTAAGGGTGCCTGCATGGCAGAAAATACGCTGACGTCCGTGTCCGACGGTGGGCGGCGGCCCGCGCTGGCCCTGGCCGCCCTGCTGTTCGGCTCCGGGGTGCTGCATTTCGTCCGGCCGAAGCCCTTCGATTCGATCGTGCCGCGCTTCCTGCCAGGACGCGCCCGCGACTACACCTACGCCTCCGGCGCGGCCGAGATCGGTGTCGCCGCCGCCCTCGCGGTCCCGCGCACCCGCGGCTTCGGCGGACGGCTGGCGGCGCTGCTGTTCATCGCGGTGTTCCCGGCCAACGTACAGTTCGCCGCGGACATGCTCGCCAGCGAGAAGGCGCCGCGGCTGGTGAAGATCGGCTCGGCGCTGCGGCTGCCGCTGCAGATCCCGCTCGTCACTCAGTCGCTGGCGGTGAGCCGGCGGGCGCGGCGTTCCTGATCAGCTCGGCCAGTTCGTCCGGACCGGCCAGGTTCGGGGGCGCGATGGTGCGGCCGGTGCGCACGTAGTGGAATGCGGCGCCGATCCGGGGCAGCATCTCGTGCTCGGGCCGTCCCTCGCGGGCGGCCATCAACCGCGCCCAGGCCAGGCGATAAACCGCCAGCTGCATGGCGACCGCCGGTTCCTCGGCGGCGCTCGGCTCGGCGCCGGTCTTCCAGTCGACCACGATCCAGCCGCCGCCGGGTTCGGCGAATACCGCGTCCATCCGGCCGCGGATCACGGTGCCCGCGATCGATGTCTCGAACGGGATCTCGACTTCGATCGGACTGCGATCGGCCCAGCGCGAGTTCAGGAACGCCTCCTGCATCGCGCTCAGCTCGGCGTCCAGCCCTGCGTCGGCCGCGCCGCCGTCGGCCGCGCCCGGCAGTTCGTCCAGACCGAGCAGGCGGGTGGAGCCGAACCACCGCTGCACCCAGGCGTGGAACGCGGTACCCCGGCGGGCCAGTGGATTCGGCGGGTAGGGCAACGGACGACGCAGGCGAGCGGCGAGCTTCGCCGGGTCGGCCCGCAGCTCGACCAGGGCGGTCGCCGCGATCTGGCCGGGTAGTTCCACCTCTTCGTCGGCGGCCGCGGCCGCGTGGTGTTCGGCGAGCAAGGCGTCGACGTCGGCGGCCCAGCCTTCCGGATCGGCGGGATCCGGCGCAAGGCGGACGTCGTGCGGGCGGTACAGGTCCTCCGGCGGGGGCGGAGCGAAGCCGGTCGCGGCGAACAGATACTCCTCCACCGGGTCCGGCGCCGAACCGAAATAGGGCTCGATATCCGCGTAGGGATCGGCGTATTCGATGGAACCGACCTCGAAGTTCCCCGCGAAATCGTCGGGCGGGTATTCGTCGTCGGGTGGATAGTAGGCCGGTTCATCCGCGAACCCCGGCTCATCAGCGGGACGAGGATTAGGCCGACTCATCCGCGAACCCGGCCCGTCACCGGGCCGGTAGTAGCCCGACTCATCCGCGAACCCCGGCTTGTCAGCGGGCCGGGGAGTAGGTCGATTCATCCGCGAATCCGACTCATCGCCGGGCGAATAGTAAGCCGAATCGCCGGTGAGACTCGGCTCATCGCCGGGCCCGTAGTCGCCCGGCTCATGCTCGAACTCCGGCTCATCACCGGGCAGGCGAGAAGCCGAATCGCCGGTGAGACTCGGCTCGTCACCCGGCCCGTAGTCGCCCGGCTCATGCTCGAACTCCAGCTCATCACCGGGCAGGCGAGAAGCCGAATCGCCGGTGAGACTCGGCTCGTCACCCGGCCCGTAGTCGCCCGGTCGGTCCGCGAAACCCGGCTCGTCGACGTCCGGCGCGGACGGCATCTCGGCACGGGCAGACCTGGTTCTGCGGATCGAACCAGCAGCGCCGTGCGGCTCCGAGCCGTGGTGCCCGGTGGCGGCGGGACGGGCGCGCAAATTCGCCAGGGCAGCGCGGACCAGTGCCGCGCCTTGTTCGATGGGCTCGCGGCGGGCGCCGAGGGGGTCGCGCGGCCACTCGGCGGTCGCGGGGTTGTCGGTGAACGGGTTGACGGCGTCGGCGGCGGGCGGGTCGTCCCAGCGGTCGATCGCCAAGACGTCGCAGGCCGGGCTGCCGGGGTCCTGGTGCGCGCGCTTCAACTCCAGCAGGAAATCCGAGGGGCCTTTCGGAGTGCTGCCGGTCTCCGCCCAGTAGTGGGCCGAAACCAGCAGCACCCGTTCGGTTCTGGTGAGCGCGACGTAGAACAGGCGCCGTTCCTCATCGATCCGGCGGCGCTCCAGCGCCTCCTTGTGCGCCTTGATCGCGCGGTCGAGGTCCGCGCGGTCGTACAAGTCGGTGAGCTCGAGCACCGGCACGCCCTCGGCCGCGTCGTCCTGCCTGCGGTCACCCCGCAGCGACGTGGGCAACTCGGCGAGCGCGCCCAGCCACGTGCCGGAACCGACTTTGGACGGGAACACGCCCTCCACCACGTGCGGGACCGCGACGATCTCCCATTCCAGGCCTTTCGCCGCGTGCACGGTCAGCACCTGCACCCGGTCCTTGGCGACCTCGACCTCGCCCGGCTCCAGCCCGTTCTCGACCTCCTCCGCGGCGGCGAGGAACGCGAGCAGTCCGCCGAGCGAGGCGCCGGTGTCCGCGGCGTACCCGGCCACCACCTCGGCGAACGCGTCCAGATGCTCGCGTCCGGCCCCGGTGCCCGCCATGGCTCGCCGGGTCTGGGTCTCCACACCGACGCCGATGGTGCGCTCGACATCGGCGACCAGTTCCGCCAACGGCTGACCGCTGCGTTCGCGCAACGCGGCCAGTTCCCGTCCCAGCGCCTCGATGCGGGCGAACCCGGCGGGTGAATACCGCTCGGGCGGACCGGGATCGGCGATCGCGTCGGCCAGCCCGGCCTGTTCGGCGGGTTCCGGCGCCACTTCGCGCAGCGCCTCGTCCAGCGCGGCGCCGTCGGCGATCTCGGTGTGCCCCTCCGATCCGGGACGCCGGATGGACAGGTCCCTGGCGCGGCGAGCGAGCGCGGCGATGTCGGCGACTCCGACGCGCCAGCGCGCGCCGGTCAGCACACGCATGGCGGCGCTGCCCGCGCCCGGTTCGGCGATCAGCCGCAGGGTGGCGACGACGTCGGCGACCTCCGGCGTGGCGAGCAAGCCGCCGAGTCCGACGATCTCCACGGGAAGACCTTGTGCGCGAAGGGCTTCCGCGAGCGGCGCGGCGTCGGCATTGCGGCGCACCAGTACGGCGGACGTAGGCGGCTGCTGTTGGGCCGCGTGCCGGGCAGCCCACTCCGCGGCGATTCGCCCGGCCACCCACTCCCGTTCGTCGGCGACGGTGTCGGTCAGCGCCAGCGCCACCACACCCGGTCCGGCGTCGGGCTTGGCGCGCAAGGCATCGACCGTCACCCCGCCGCTCTCGGTCGCCTTGCGCCGCAACGGTTCCGCGACCAGATTCGCCAGTGCCAGCGCTTCCGGCGGATTACGCCAGCTGGTCAGCAAGGACAACGTCGGGGCGGGCAAGCCCGGCGCGCTGGGGAAGTCGGTGGCGAACCGGGGCAGGTTCGCCGCCGAAGCGCCACGCCAGCCGTAGATGGATTGCATCGGGTCGCCGACGGCGGTCACGGCTAGGCGCTGCGTTTCGTGTCGGCGCGAACGTTGGTCCGCACGCCTCGCCACGGCGCGCGGGTCGTGTGCGCCGGCGAACCGCGGTTGTCCTTCGACGTCGTTCGCGTCGACGCCCGGCGACCGCGTGCCCTGCGCGGGGGCAGCGGGAAGCGCGTCGGTGGTCGATGACGACGCGGACCCGGTTTCCGGCAGTGTGTCCGAACCTGCCACGACGCTCTCCCGCGCCCCGGGCAGCGCCGCCCTCTGCGCGACTGTGTGAACGCCCGCGGGTGACGAAGCATCGTCGCCGCGACGATCGTCCGGAGGAATGTCGGGCGGGGTCGCTGGCTGCGGTGTCCGCTCCTCCGGCGCGCCGCCGAACAAGGCGGCGAGCAGGACCCGCTGGGCGTGGCCGGTGTCCTGGTACTCGTCGAGCAGGACCAAGCGGAAACGGGCGCGTTCGGCGGCGGCGACCTCGGGGTGCTCGGCCGCCAACCGTGCGGCGAGGGACATCTGCGCGCCGAAGTCCAGTGCGCCCCGTCGGCGCAATGCCTCGGTGAGCTCGTGCACCAGCGGTAGCAGCGCTACCCGTTCCCGCTGCACTTGCACGATGTTCAGCAGGGTCTGGCTCGGCCCGCCCCGCTGCCGCGGGCCCGGGGGCAGCGTGTACACCAGCTTCGCCAGTTCGGTGTGCGCCTCTGCCAGTTCTTCCGGCTCGACCAGGTGCTCCGCCAGCTGCCCGGACAGCGCGAGCACCGCCTCGGTGACCGACACCGGGGTGCGATCGGTCTCCAGATCGCCGTCCCAGGTGTGCACCACCTGGTGGGCGAGCTGCCAGAGCTGGGTCGCGGTCAGCAGGGTCGCCGACGGTTCCACCGGCAGCAGCAGGCCGTGTTCGGTGAGCAACCTGCCCGCGTACGAGTGGTAGGTGCTGATCTCCGGTTCCGCGCCGGTCAGCTGGGCGCGCAGGCGGCCGCTCGGGTCCAGTTCGCGCAGCAGCGGCGCACCGGCGAGCCGGGCCAGCCTGGTCCGGATCCGGGCGGTCAGCTGTTGGGCGGCTTTGCGTGTGAAGGTCAGCCCGAGCACTTCGTCCGGCAGCACGAGCCCGTTGGCGACCATCCACACCACCCGGGCGGCCATCGTCTCGGTCTTGCCCGCGCCCGCGCCGGCGACCACGAGGGTGGGGCCCGGTGGCGCCGCGATCACGGCGGCCTGTTCGTCGGTCGGCGGCGGCAGGCCGAGCGCCTGCGCCAGTTGGTGCGGCGTCACCCCGCCCGTCACGGCGGCGCCCCGGCGACCGGCCGCGGCGGGACCGATAGCGCGCTCACTCGTCGGTCACCTGCCTCCCGCTGTCCTGCACGGGGCAGCTGCCCGCGACCGCGCAGTGGCGGCATCCGTCGTTGCGCATGGCGAGGTAGCTGGGGCCCTGAGTGGACGACGCGGCCTGGTGGATCGTGTCGCGCCAGTGCTCGAGCGCCTCGGCGTCCAGCGGAGGCTGCATGCGCTGAGTGGCGCCCTCAGCCTTGCTCGGCTTGGCGACGTACACCAATCGCGCCCCGCCGGGTTCGCCCGCCGAGCCGGTCGCGGGTTCCGGCTCGGCCGAACCGGATTCCTCCGGTGCGTCGAGAGCGCCCGCGGCGGCCGCTACCTGGTAAGTCGCCAGCTGCGCGTGATCGACGGCGGCCTGCTTGGTGACCGGCGACTTGCCGGTCTTCACGTCGACGATGACGAAACGGCCTTGCGCGTCTCGCTCCAGCCGGTCGACGCGGCCCCGGATCTGTACGGCGCGTTCGTCTTCCGTGCGCGCGGGCAGCACGCAGTCCACCGGCACCTCGACCCCGGCCTGGGTGAGTTCGCCGCGAGTGTTGCGTACCCAGGCCGAGAAGGTCTCCAGCATCGCCTCGGTGCGGCGCAATTCCTGCCGGGAATGCCAGCCGGTCCCCGGATCCACCGCCCGCCAGGCGCGATCCAACGCGGCGCGCACCTGTTCCTCTGGCACTTTGCCCGCCAGCGCCTGCACGAGCGTGTGCACCAGATTGCCCTTGACGGCGTGCGGGTTGTCGCCGTCGGTGCCGCCGTTGCGTTCCAGCGCCCAGCGCAGCGGGCAGGTGCGCAGCAGTTCGACGGTGGAGGGCGACAGCGCGACCGCGCCGTCGTCCTCGGTCCACAGCGGTCGCCGCGAGCTGAGTTCGGTGGTGCCGTACCAGTCGTCGGGGTGGGTTCCCCGGACGCCCGCGTCGGCCAGCCGGGCGAGCTGGTGCGCGGCGCGGCGCCTGCGTTCCGGGTCGGCCTCCGGATCGCAGACCACGCCGCGCAATTCGGCGACCAGCGAGTGCATCACGAGGGCGCGGCCTGGGTCGGCCACCGGGAGCGCGCCGGGCTCGCCGTCGTCGTCGTGTCCGAGCAGTTCGGCGAGAAAGCGCGACGGCACCAGATCGCGTTCGCCCGCGACCGATTCCACGGCGGTGACCAGCAGCGACCGCCGGGCCCGGCTGCACGCGACGAGCAGCAACCTGCGCTCCTCGGCGAGGATCGGCGCCGCACGACTCACCCGCTCCCCGGCATCGGACACCCCGGCGGTGAGATCGACCAGGTCCTCGGTGTGCAAGAGGGTGCCGCGGGTGCGCGGATCGGGCCAGATCCCTTCCTGGACGGCGGCGACGGCGACCACATCCCATTCCCGCCCCGCGGCGGCGTGCGCGCTCAGCAGCGCCACCGCTTCGCCCGGCAGTGTACGAGGCGCCGCGTCCTGCGGAATCTCCTGCTGCGTCAGGTATTCGACGAACCCTTCGATGCTCGCGCGCGGCAACCGGTCGACATAGGCGGCGGCCGCGTCGAACAACGCGACCGCGGCGTCCAGATCGCGATCGGCCTGCATGCCGACCGCGCCGCCGCGCTCGGACTGCGCCACCCAGCGCCGTTCCAGCCGAGAACCGGTCCACAGCGCCCACAGCACGTCCTCCAGGCCCGCGCCGCGCCCGCGTGCCTTGCGCGCCCGGCGCAGCGCGTCCAGCACCCGGCGCAGCGGCGCGGCCTCGACCTCGGTGAGCCGGTCCATGATGGCCGGATCGCCGGTCCCGATCAGCAGATCGCGCAACATCAGTGCGGAGGGGCGGTCGATGTCCGAGTCGCGGTCGGGCGGCGAATCGTCGCCCGCGTCCGATGTTTTCGCCCCGGCGCGCACCGATTCCAGCACCGCGCGCCGGATGCCGCGGCGCAGCCGGCGCAAGGCGATCTGGTCCGCGCCGCCCAGCGGCCCGGACAGCAGGTCGAGGGCGTCCTCCGGCTCGAACGCCGGTTCCGCGCCCCGTTGCGCCTGCTCCCCCGCCAGGACCGCGCGCAGCGAGAGCAGCATCCAGGCCGCGCCGCGCCTGCGCGCCAGCGGCGTGTCCAGCGCGGGCTGCCGCACCGGCACGCCCGCGGCGAGGAGGGCGCGGCGCAGCGGCGCCAGCGACAGCGGCACCGAACGGACGATCACCGCCATCCGCGACCACGGCACCCCACCGGTGAGATGCGCGCGGCGCAAGTGGTCGGCGATGAGCGCGGCCTCTTTCGCCGGCGTGGCCAGCACGCGCACGCGCACCTCGGTGCCGTCCTCCCGTGGGCCGGTGTCTTCCGGCACGGGGATGCGCTGCGGCGCACTACCCGGCAGGCGTGCCGCGATCCGGGCGACCGCCAGCTCCACCTGACCGCTGAACCGATGGTTGTCGCGCAACACGACTCGCCGCTCGGGTGGCACGTCGAGTTCGGCGACGAATCGCGCGTCGGCGCCGCGGAAGGCGAACACGGCTTGGTCGGGATCGCCCGCGACCACCGTGGTCCTGGCACTGTGCCCGATCGCCCGCACCAGGATCGCCGCCTGCGGGTCCAGGTGCTGCGCGTCGTCGACCAGCAGGTATCGGATCCTGGCGCGTTCGGCGGCAAGCAGATTCGGGTCGGCGGCCAGGGCGTCCAGCGCCGCGCCGACGAGTTCGGCGGCGTCCAGCGCGGGCGCGGTCGCCTCCGGCGCATCGACGCCCACCGACCAGCGCAGCAGCATCGTCTGCTCGTAGCGGAGGGCGAACCTGCCCGCCGCCACCCATTCGGGCTTGGCGTGCTCGCGGCCGAGGCGCACCAGGTCCTCCGGCCCGATGCCGCGTTCGGTGGCCCGGAGCATGAGATCGCGCAACTGTTCGGCGAACCCGCCGAGCGCGAGCGCGGGCCGCAGTCGCTCCGGCCACAATCCGTGCGCGCCCTCGGCCATGTCCGCCAGATCGCCGCGCAGCATCTCGCGCACCACGGCGTCCTGTTCGGCTCCGGTCAGCAGACGCGGCGGCGGGTTGCCGTGCGCCATCGCGTGCCTGCGCAGCACGGAGAAGGCGTACGAGTGCAGGGTGCGCACCAAGGGTTCTCGTGTGGCGCCGGGCACACCGCCCTCCGCGCCGGGGCCAGGGCCGCTCAGCCGCGTGGTGATGGCGTCTCGTACAGCGCCCGCGGCTTGTTTCGAATGGGTCAGTACCAGCACCGATTCCGGGTCGGCTCCGGCCGCGATGCGCCCGGCGGCGAGGTCGACCAGCAGGGCGGTCTTACCCGTGCCCGGGCCGCCGAGCACCTGCCAGGGCCGCCATCCCGGGCGCGCGGGACCGGCCTCGGCCGCGGCGTCCAGCAGCGCGCGGACGTCGGCGCCCCAGTCTCGCGGCCGGGGCGCCACCACGTTCCGGCGAACCAGTCGCACCGCGCCATCCGATCGCACCACGCGGGCTATTGCAACAGACACGACCGACACGCCGGTACACGCCTCCGCCCGACCGGCGCTGCGGCCGATCACGGCGCAGGTCAGAATGGACCGGTGTCTGCTCTGAATGTCCACCGGTTCGGTCCGACGACGGGACCGGTGGTGCTCGCCCTGCACGGTGTGACCGGTCACGGCAAACGCTGGGAAGACCTGGCGACCCGGCATCTGCCCGACGTACGGGTGCTCGCACCGGATCTGCGCGGGCACGGACGCTCGACCTCGCTGCCGCCGTGGAACTTCGAGACCATCGTCGAGGACCTGGTCGAGTTGGTCACCGCCGAGGCGGACGGCCCGGTCGTGGTTGTCGCGCACTCCTTCGGCGGCGCGTGCGCGCTGCACCTGGCCCATCGGCATCCCGAACTGGTGCGCAAACTGGTGCTGCTCGATCCGGCGATCGCGCTGGAGCCGGAATGGCTCAACGAGATCGCGCTGTCCACTCTGGTCTCGGCCGACTACGACAGCGTCGACCACGCGCGCCAGGACAAACTCGACACCGGCTGGGGCGATGTGGAGCCGCGATTGCTGGAAGCCGAACTCGACGAACACCTGATGCCCACCGCCGACGGGCGCTTCGGCTGGCGGATGAGCCTGCCCGCGATCAACTCCTACTGGGGCCAGCTGGCCCGCCACTGGGTGCTTCCGCCCGCCGACCTGCCGACCGTGCTGGTGCAGGCGATGAAGGTGCACCCGCCGTTCGTCACGCCGGAATTCCGCGCGGCGCTCACCGAGCACATGGGCGCGGGCCTGACCGTGCTCGAATGGAACTGCGATCACATGGTCGCCCAGGCGTATCCGGCCCAGACCGGCGAACTCGTGCGCTCGGTGCTCTGAGCCGATGCCGACCACCGACGCCCAGATCGAGCAGGTGCGCGCGCTGGTGGCGGCGGTTCCGCCCGGCCGGGTGGTCACCTACGGCGACATCGCGGCGGCCGCCGGTTTGTCGACGCCGCGCACAGTGGGCTGGATCATGCGCACCGACTCGGCCGATCTGCCCTGGCACCGGGTGCTCGGCGCGAGCGGCCGCCCCGCCGCCCACCTGGCTCATCGCCAGCTGCGTCTGCTGGCCGAAGAGGGCGTGCCGATCCGGGACGGACGCGTCGACCTGCGCGCCGCACGCTTCCCGCTGCCCGATCTCCCCGGCGACTGAGCGCCGCTTTCCGAAATTCCTCCGTGCCGGAATGGCGGCCAGTACCGTTGATCCATGCCCACCCGCCTGGCATGTGTCGTGTTCGACGCCGACCGGCCGCGTTCGGTCGCGAATTTCTGGGCCGAACTGCTGGGCTGGAGTGTCACCCTCGACCGCCCCGACGAGGTGAACGTGGCGGCTCCCGACGCCGACGGCGGCGACCTGGCGCTCACCTTCCTGCCCGCGATGCGGGCCAAGGTCGGCAAGAATCGCTTGCACCTCGATCTGGCCACCCGCTCGCTGGACCACCAGCGCACCCAGGTGGACCGGGCGCTGGCCTTGGGCGCGCGCTCGATCAACATCGGGCAGGGCGCGGTGCCGTGGGCGGTGCTCGCCGATCCGGAGGGCAACGAGTTCTGCGTGCTCGAACCGAGGGAGGAGTACGTGGACACCGGGGCCGTCGCGGCGGTCGTGGTCGACACGCGCGATCCGCAGCGCCTGGCCGAATTCTGGTCGGCCGCCACCGGCTGGCCGTCCATGCGGCGCGGCGAGCGGCTGGCCGGACTACGCGCACCGACCGGACTCGGCTCCTGGCTGGAGTTCGTGCGCACGCCCGACGCGGGGTCGGGCCGGACCAGACTGCGCCTGGATCTCACCTCGTTCCCGGCCGACGACCGGGACGCCGAGGTGGCCCGGCTGCACGCGGCGGGCGCCACCTCCATCGACCGCAGCGCCCCGGCCCCCGACCGGGAAACGGACCTCGTGCTCGCCGACCCGGAGCTCAACGAGTTCCGGCTGCTGCCGCCGGCCCGCTTCTGGTCGAACGCCTGATCGACGCCGTCCGCTCCCCGGCTTCCCCATGGTGACGAATTAGCATGGCCGCCATGGTGTACCTGACTCCGGGTCGTGGCGTGTGACGGCCGCCGACGCGATCGTGCTCGCGGGCGGCCGGGCCAGCCGGATGGGCGGCGTGGACAAACCGGCCATCGTCATCGGCGGCCGTTCCATGCTCGAAGTGGCGCTCGCCGCCGTCGCCTCGTGCGCGCGGACGGTGGTGGTCGGACCGCACCGCCCGGAGTTGGCGCCGGAGATCACGCAGGTTCGCGAGGTGCCGCCCGGATCGGGGCCGGTGGCGGCGATCGACACGGGGCTGCGGGCCCTCGGCTCCGCCGCCCCGCTGGTCGTGGTCCTTGCCGCCGACCTTCCGTTCCTGTCGCCGTCGGCGATCGCCGAACTCATCCGGCACGCCACCGAATCGGGAGCGGACGCGGTGTTCGCGGCCGACGAGTCGGGTCGCCCGCAATACCTGATCGGGGTGTGGCGGCGTTCCGCGCTTGCGGCCGCGCTGGACGAGCTCGACGCGCTGATCAATCAGCCGATGAAGGCGCTGGTGCCCGCAGCCGCCGGGATCATCCCGCTCTCCGGCGTCGGCGACTGCGACACCGAGGAGGAGGTGCGACAGGCCAGAGCGGCGGTGGACGCGCCACGACAGCAACCGCCACTCGAGCTCGGCGAGGCGCGAAACCTGCTGCGCACCGAACTTTCCCGGCTTACCGCGTACGAAGCCGACCTGTCATCGGTGATCGGGGCCGCGCTCGCGGGCCCATTGACGGCCGCCGGGCCGCTGCCTCGCTTCGACGTCTCGGCGATGGACGGTTACGCCGTGGCGGGCGACGGGCCGTGGCGCCTGCGTCGCGACGTCGGCTTCGCGGGCGGACGGCGTCCGGTGGGGCTGCTGCCGGGCGAGGCGGTGCGCATCGCCACGGGCGCGCACGTCCCCGACGGCACCACGGGCGTGCTGCGCGACGAGTTCGTGCACGTCGCCGACGAAACGCTGTACCGCCTGCCGGACACCCCGACGCGCGACGACATCCGCCGCCGCGGCGAGGACCGGGCGGCCGGTGATCCGGTCGCACCGGAGGGTGCACCGGTCACCGCGGCGCTGGTCTCCGCGGCCGCGAGCGTCGAGGTCACCGCCGCGCCGGTGCGCGGCCCGGTCCGCGCGCACGTCGTCATGACCGGTGACGAGATCCGCAGCGAAGGTCCGCTGCAGGCAGGGCAGACCCGCGATTCGATCGGCCCGATCCTGCCGGAACTGCTGGCCAGGTATGGCATTCGCACCACCGATCGGGTGCACCTGCGTGATACTCCGCACGGATTCGACGAGGTCATGACCGTCGCGCCGGATCGCGACCTGCTGGTGATCGTCGGCGCGACCGGCGGCGGGGCGGCCGACCAGCTCCGTGCCGCCCTGACCCGCGCCGGAGCCGAGATCGTGGTGCCGCGGCTGCGGCTGCGGCCGGGCGGTTCCACCGTCGTCGCCCGGCTCACCTCCGGCACCACGGTGCTCGGCCTGCCGGGCAACCCGTTCGCCGCCGTCGCGACGCTCATGGCGCTGGCACCCGCGATCGTCGAGGGCCGCACCGGCGCGCTCCCCGCCCGCCCGCTGCGCGGGCCGCTGCACAACGCCGCCGAGATCGCCGGACAGGTGACGCGCATCGTTCCGGCTCGCGCCGCCGAGGAAGGCGGATGGATCGGCGACCCGGTCGTCCGGACGGCACATCTGGGCGGCCTGATCGACCGCGACGGCCTGGTGGTCGTCCCGCCCGATGCCGGGGACGGCGCGATCGTCGAATTCCTGCCGCTGCGCTGAACCCTTCGGCCCGCGGGTGCGTCGTGGACCGAACGAAACTGGTTGCGGGCCTTGGCTTCAGCGAGATCGAGTGGGCGCGGAATACGGGGGTGCGCCGATGCTCGGCCGACGTCGATCCGAAGTCTCTGCGGTGCAGCGGGTTTCGTTGCCACGGGAACCCGCACGCGCACTCCTTCGCGGCAGCGGAGTCGAATGCGATATACGTCGGCGAAGCGATCCACGAGGCAAATAAAACGAACGCATGACCGCCGTTTTCATCCGGTCCACCCCGCCTCGACCTGGTCGGAAGAAAAAGTCGAACTGAACTGGATTCATTACTGAATACAGGGTTCAAAAGCGCTCTTACCAGCGCAAACACAACAACCGAGCCGCTCGGAGCCATATTTTTCATTTCCTCTTCCACAGGCCATTCCCGCTCGCTATCGTGTGTTCGTTAGGCGAATATCAATCCCCCGGAAAGGACCGAGTGGAGATGACTGAAAAGTCGAAGAAAACGCCTAAGAAAATGCCGAAGCAGATGCCGAGGCAGCAGCAGCAACAGCGCCAAGAGCAGGACATCCGCGAGGGCGCTGACATGGAAGGCCGTCGGGGCAATCGGTCCGAGATGCCCGACCGGCGCGGCGAGCAGGAGCGCCGCCGCTAGCTGATCTGCGCCACCCGCGCCGCCGGCCCCACCTCCTCCCGGGACCGGCGGCCGCGGTCGTTTCGGGGCCCTCGTGCTTACCCCGGAGGTAATTGCCACCCCGCGCGAGGCGGACCTACCGTCGGTTCGACGCCATCTCCGGCGTCATCGAACGAAGGAACCACACGCCATGTCCGCCTATGGCTTCGCCCATCTCCGCAGTCGCAGGCCGCATCCCGACATCCTCGAATACCTGGAGCGCATCCAGGCCACCTTGGACCCGTTCGGCGGCCGCTTCGTCATCCACGGGTCCCCTGCCGAGGTCGTGGAAGGCAACTGGCCAGGCAGCATGGTGCTGATCGAGTTCCCCGGGATGACCGAGGCGCGGGAGTGGTACCACTCGCCCGCATATCAGGAGATCCTGCCGCTGCGCGCCGATCACATCCACGGCGACCTGCTGCTCATCGAGGGCGTCGGCCCCGACTACGACCCGCGCGAACGCGCCGCCAAACTGCGCGCCGGGGCGGCCTGACGCGATTTCGGCTCGCCGTCCGGCGTCCGATACCGTTGACCAGGCACGACCCGGTTCGACGCGAAGGATGCGCCTGATGGACGACAGCTCACTGGTCTGGGACGACGGCACGCTCGTCACCGTCGACCAGCGCGGACTGCCGCACGAGGTGCGCGAGCTGCGGCTGAGCACCGTCGACCAGGTCATCGACGCGATCAAGACGCTGGCCATTCGCGGCGCGCCCGCCATCGGCATCGCGGGCGCGTTCGGCGTCGTCCTCGCCACCGCCGCGCACACCGTAGGCGGCGTGGTGGACGAGACCGCGGCGCAGGCCGAAGCGGACCGGATCGCGGCGGCCCGGCCGACGGCGGTCAATCTGGCCTGGGCGGTGCGGCGGGTCCGGGCGAAGGTGGGCCGGGGCGCCGATGCGGTCCTCGCCGAGACCCTCGACATGCTGGCCGAAGACGGCCGGGTCAACCGGGCCGCCGCCACCAACGCCGCCGACCTGGTGCAGCGCCTGTGTCCGGACCGGCCGCTGCGCGTGCTCACCCATTGCAACACCGGACGGCTCGCGACCAGCGCGTTCGGCACCGCCATCGGCACGCTGCGGGTGTTGTCCGAGCGCGGCGCCATCGAGCAGGTGCTGGTCGACGAGACCCGCCCGCTGCTGCAAGGCGCCCGCCTGACCACGTGGGAACTGGCCGAGGCGGGCATCCCGCACCGGCTGACCATCGATTCCGCCGCCGCCTGGGCGATGGCGACCGGACAGGTCGACTGCGTGCTGGTCGGCGCCGACCGGGTCACCGCCAACGGCGACGTCGCCAACAAGATCGGCACCTACGGTCTCGCGCTCGCCGCCCGTCATCACGGCATCCCGTTCGTCGTGGTGGCCCCGGAGTCCACCCGCGACCTCTCGATGGCCACCGGCCGGGAGATCGTCGTGGAGGAACGCGCGGCGGCCGAGGTGACCGGATTCGGCGGTGTGGCAACGGCTCCCGCGCACACCGAGGTCTTCAACCCGGCCTTCGACGTCACGCCCGCCGATTTGGTGACCGCGGTGGTCACCGAAGAGGGTGTGGTGCACCGGTCCGATCAGTCGCCCGGCGCGGAAATCGCGGACCTCGCCCGCGAGCTGTACCGGCGCGGCTGGATGCCGGGTACGGCGGGCAATATCTCCGTGCGCACCGGCGCGACCGCCGTGGTCACCGGGAGCGGGCTGTCCAAAGGGGAGCTCACCGAGCGCGACATGGTCACCGTGCGCGTCGCGGACTCCGCGCCCGTGACCGACCAGGGGCGCAAACCGTCCGCGGAGACGACGATCCACACCGCCGTCTACCGGGCCCGTCCGGCGCAAGCGGTCGTGCACATCCATCCGCCGTTCGCCACGGCACTGGCCACCCGCTCGGCGACGCCGGGAATGCTCGGCACGCTGCGGATCACCGACTACGAGTTGATCAAGGGACTCGGTAGCGGCGATCCGGCCGTCGCGGACATCCCGGTCTTCCCGAACTGGCCCGAGGTGCCGCGCATCGGGTCCGACATCGAGCGCTATCTCCTCGACCACCCCGACGCACTTCCGGTCCTGGTCATCGCCGGGCACGGGATCACCGCGTGGGGCGATGATCTCGCCCAGGCGCGCGATCGCGCCGAATGCCTGGAAGCATTGTGTGAGCTGGTGTGCCGCACCGGTAGTCCGGCGGCGTTCGGCCCGCGCGACGATTTTCTCGAGATTGGACTGACATGACCCTGCTGCAGGTGATGGCCGCCGACAACGCGGCCGACGTGCGCGTACGCACCAGCGACGACGAGATGATCGGCACCGAACTCGCCAGGCACGGCATCACGTTCGGCCGCTGGCCGGTGGTGGAGAACGCCGCGTCGGTGCCGTCGGAGGAGTTGCTCGCGCACTACGCGACGAACGTCGCCGAACTGAACGAGACCGGGCGCTACAAGCACATCGACATCGCCCGCATCCACCCCGACGACGCCGACCCGCAGTGGCCGGAGATCGCCAAGGGCGCCCGCGGGAAGTTCCTCGACGAGCACCGCCACGCCGAAGACGAGGTGCGCTTCTTCGCCGCCGGGCGCGGTTGCTTCTACCTGCACCTGGGCGAGGAAGTTCTCGCGGTGGTCTGCGAGGGCGGCGATCTGCTCTCGGTTCCGGCGGGCACGCTGCACTGGTTCGACATGGGCGAACGCCCCGACTTCATCGCCATCCGCTTCTTCGAGGAGGAGGACGGCTGGGTCGGCGACTTCACCGGCGACAAGATCAGCGCGGGCTTCCCCACCCTCGACGAGCTGCTCACCGCGCCGTGATCGACGCCGTAGTCGTCGACATCGAGGGCACCACCAGCCCCACCGCCGCGGTCCGCGAAGACCTGTACGGCTACACCCGCGAACGGCTTCCGGAGTGGCTGGCCGAGAACAGCTCCGCGGCCGCGGCGCCCGTGCTGGACGCGACCAGGGAGCTGGCCGGGCGGCCGGACGCGGACCCGGCCGAAGTCGCCGCGATCCTGCGCGGGTGGCTCGACACCGACGTCAAGGCCGAGCCTTTGAAGACCGCGCAGGGTGTGATCTGCGCGGAGGGTTTCCGCAGCGGCGCACTGCACGGCGAATTCTTCCCCGACGTGCCACCGGCCCTGGCCGCGTGGCACGCCGCGGGTCTCGCGCTGTACGTCTACTCCTCGGGATCGGTTCGCAATCAGCAGGATTGGTTCGCCTTCGCGCGCGGAGGCAGTCTGTCCGGCCTGATCAGCGGATACTTCGATCTGTCGACGGCGGGCGGAAAACGCGAGCCTTCCTCCTACGACAAGATCGCGGGCGCCATCGGCGCACCCGCCGGGCGCATCCTGTTCCTGTCCGATCACCCGGACGAACTCGACGCCGCCGTCGCCGCTGGGTGGCGAGTGGTCGGGCTGGCCCGACCCGGCGAGCCCAATCCGCCTCGGCCGCCGCACCACTGGGTCGACACGTTCGCCGACATCAACCCCGCCGACCAGGTCTGATCGCGCAGATAACCTCCTCGGAACCGCGACCACTTTCGGCCGGATCGACCGAGCCGCGCGTCGGCCCGTATGCCGATGTCGTTTCCGTCCACCGTGGGGCCGTATTGCGCGAGGACGGCGTACCGCGAGTCGGCAGCCGTTCCACCACCGCACGGCCCCTCCGTCGTCCACCGCCGGTTGTCACGAGCGACAGTGTCATCCGGCGGGTGGTAGCCAGACTGGCGATGCCACCCGGACCCGATCGAGGCGACGGCGGATCGGGCGGAGCCTGGAGCACAGTGCAATTGATCGACGTCGGGCGAATTCACAGCGAATTGTGATTACGCTTACAATACGTTGCCACCGAGCCGCGAGCGAAACTCGCCGGGACACTGGAAAAATGCCCCACTGAAGATCGATCCAATGTGTTAACAAATGTAAAGCACTGGAGAACCCGCCGTTTCCAAAGCATCACCGACATGCGTGCGGGCAGCCCCCTCGGATCCGATTTTGTCCAGTTCAGAGCCGTTTGCCCCTGGTCGGGCCACCGGATGCCGCCCGATAGCACGGCGCTACCGTGACCGTGACGTTGCGCCGATCTCACAACTCACCACGCTTCCGAATGGGCTGTGAGAAAGACGTTTGGTCAGCCGTGCGCGCCTCTTTACAGTCGGAACATCAACCCGATCGCACAGCTCGAAGGGGACGTCGTGGTTAATTCGCGTACCCAGGGTCATACACCCTCCGCCCCGGCCACCGACGCCGGGGACGCGCTCCTGCGGCTGGGGAAATATTTCCACCGGGGCGAGATATCGTCCGATCAGCGGACGCTGCACAAGGTCGGCGGTCGCAGCGCCGACGAGTTCTACCGGGATCGCTGGTCGCACGACAAAGTGGTGCGCTCCACGCACGGCGTGAACTGCACCGGGTCCTGTTCGTGGAAGATCTACGTCAAAGACGGTGTGATCACCTGGGAGTCACAGCAGACCGACTACCCCTCAGTGGGCTCGGACAAGCCGGAGTACGAGCCGCGCGGCTGCCCGCGCGGCGCGTCGTTCTCCTGGTACACCTATTCGCCCGCCCGGGTGCGCTACCCGTACGTGCGCGGCACGTTGCTGGAGCTGTACCGGGAAGCCAAGTCCCGGCTCAAGGACCCTGTGCTGGCCTGGGGCGAGATCGTCGAAGACCCCGAGAAGGCGCGCAGCTACAAGGCCGCGCGGGGCAAGGGCGGATTCGTCCGTGCCGAGTGGTGGGAGGCGGCCGAGATCGCCGCTGCCGCACATGTTTACACGATCAAGCAGTACGGCCCGGACCGGGTGGCCGGGTTCTCGCCGATCCCGGCCATGTCGATGGTCAGCCACGCCGTCGGCGCCCGCTTCATCTCGCTGCTCGGCGGCTCCATGCTGTCGTTCTACGACTGGTACGCCGACTTGCCGGTGGCCTCGCCGCAGGTGTTCGGCGACCAGACCGACGTGCCGGAGTCCGCGGACTGGTTCGACGCGGGCTATCTGATCATGTGGGGCTCGAACGTGCCGGTCACCCGCACGCCGGACGCGCACTACATGACCGAGGCCCGCTACCGGGGCCAGAAGGTGGTCGTGGTCTCCCCCGACTACGCCGACAACACCAAGTTCGCCGACGAGTGGGTGCCCGCGCGTCCCGGCACCGACGCCGCGCTGGCCATGGCGATGGGCCACGTGGTGCTGAAGGAGTTCTTCGTCGAGAAGTCGACGCCGCGATTCCTCGACTACATCAAGCGCTACACCGATCTGCCGTACCTGATCACGCTGGACGAGCGCGACGGGGCCTACCTGCCCGGCAAGTTCCTCACCGCGGCCGACCTGGGCCGCACCGGCGAGGGCGTCGAGTTCCAGACGGTGCTGCTGGACGCGCAGGCGCAGCCGGTGGTGCCGAACGGGTCGCTCGGTCATCGGTTCGGCGAAGCGGGAACCGGCCGCTGGAACCTCGATCTCGGGGACGTCGATCCCCTTCTGAGTCTGTACGGCCGCACCGACGATGCTGCGGCCGTACAGATTCCCCGCTTCGACAGCGACGTTCCCGGCGTGCTCGTGCGCGGGGTGCCGACCACGACCGTCGCGGGCAAACGTGTCACCACGGTCTTCGATCTGCTGCTCGCCCAGTACGGCGTCGGCCGCGACGGACTGCCCGGCACGTGGCCGAGCGGCTACGACGACGCGACCGAGCCGTACACCCCGGCCTGGCAGGAAGCCATCACCGGCGTGCCCGCCGTGCAGGCCCAGCGCATCGCGCGGGAGTTCGCCGACAACGCCGACCGTTCCGGCGGCCGCTCGATGATCCTGATGGGCGCGGGCACCAACCACTGGTTCCACTCCGATCAGATCTACCGCGCGTTCTTCACCCTTACCCTGCTGACCGGCTGCCAGGGCGTGAACGGCGGCGGCTGGGCGCATTACGTCGGGCAGGAGAAGTGCCGCCCGGTCACCGGCTGGTCCACCCTGGCCTTCGGCCTGGACTGGCAGCGGCCGCCGCGGCAGATGCAGGGCACCGTGTTCTGGTACCTGACCAACGACCAGTGGCGCTACGACCCGTTCACCGCCGAGTCGTTCGCCTCGCCGCTCGGCACGGGCAAGTTCGCCGGGCGCACGGCCGCCGACAACATCGCGCTGGCCAGCCGGCTGGGCTGGATGCCGAGCTACCCCACCTTCGACCGCAACCCGCTCGACCTGGTCGACGAGGCCGAGGCCGCGGGCAAGACCGCGCCCGAGCACGTGGTGGACGGGTTGAAGTCCGGCGACCTGAAATTCGCCTGCGAGGACCCGGACGCGCCGGAGAACTTCCCACGCTGCCTGACCGTGTGGCGGGCGAACCTGCTCGGTTCCTCCGGCAAGGGCAACGAGTACTTCCAGCGCCACCTGCTCGGCGCCGACTCCAACCTGCAGGGCGCCGAAGCCACCGGCGTGCGGCCGCAGGAGCTGAACTGGCGGGAGACCGCCGCCACCGGCAAACTGGATCTGCTGCTGTCGCTGGACTTCCGGATGACCAGCACCACGCTGTTCTCCGACATCGTGCTGCCCGCCGCCACCTGGTACGAGAAGCACGACCTGTCCTCCACCGACATGCACCCGTTCGTGCACGCGTTCTCCCCGGCCATCTCGCCGCCCTGGGAGGCCAAGACCGACTTCGACGCCTTCCACCGGATCGCGCGCGGCTTCTCCTGGATGGCCGAGAAGCACTTGGGCAAGCGCAAGGACATCGTCGCCGTGCCGTTGCAGCACGACTCGCCGGACGCGACGGCGCAGGCGGGCGGGCGCGTGCTGGACTGGAAAGCCGGTGAGTGCGAGCCGATTCCGGGCAAGACCATGCCGAAGCTGGTCGTGGTCGAACGCGATTACCCGAAGATCGCGGAGAAGATGGCCGCGCTCGGGCCGCTGGTCGACACGCTCGGCGTCACCACCAAGGGCGTCACCACCTATCCCGACCAGGAGGTGGAGTACCTGGCCGGGGTGAACGGCACGGTCGTGTCCGGTGTCGCGCAGGGCCGCCCGTCGCTGGCCAAGGACACGCACGCGGCCGAGGCGATCCTCGCGCTGTCGGGCACCACCAACGGCAGGCTCGCGGTGGAGGGTTTCCACGCGCTGGAACGCCGCACCGGAACGAAACTGGCCGACCTGGCCGCCGAGCACGAGGGCAAGCGGATCACCTTCGCCGACACCCAGGCGCGCCCGGTGCCGGTGATCACCTCGCCGGAGTGGTCGGGCAGCGAGACCGGCGGACGCCGGTACTCGCCGTTCACCATCAACACCGAGCGGCTCAAGCCCTGGCACACGCTCACCGGGCGGCAGCACTTCTACCTCGATCACGACTGGATGATCGAGCTCGGCGAGCAGCTGCCGATCTTCCGTCCGCCGCTGGACATGACCGCGCTGTTCCGCGAGCCATCGATCGGCGAGGTCGGCGAGCGGGGCGTCACGGTGCGTTACCTGACGCCGCACTCGAAATGGTCGATCCACTCCGCCTACCAGGACAACCTGCACATGCTCACGCTCTCGCGCGGCGGTCAGACGATCTGGATGTCCGATCGCGACGCGGCGAAGATCGGCGTGGCCGACAACGACTGGATCGAGGCGATCAACCGCAACGGCATCGTGGTGGCTCGCGCCATCGTCAGCCACCGGATGCCGGAGGGCACGGTGTTCATGTACCACGCTCAGGACCGCGCGGTGGACGTGCCGCGTATCGAGGGCATCGGCGAGGACACCAAGGGCCGGGGCAAGCGCGGCGGCATCCACAACGCGCTCACCCGCATCATGATCAAGCCCTCGCATCTCATCGGCGGCTACGCGCAGCAGTCCTTCGCGCTGAACTACCACGGCCCCACCGGAAATCAACGCGACGAGGTGACCACGATTCGCAGGCGCTCGCAGGAAGTGGAGTACTGACATGGGCGAGTGCGGCACGCGGGCACCATCCACCGACGCGAGAAAGCGGTACTGACATGCGCGTCATGGCACAGCTGGCCATGGTGATGAACCTGGACAAATGCATCGGCTGCCACACCTGCTCGGTCACCTGCAAGCAGGCGTGGACCAACCGCGGCGGCACCGAGTACGTCTGGTTCAACAACGTGGAAACCCGCCCCGGACAGGGTTATCCGAGGCAGTACCAGGATCAGGAGAAGTGGAAGGGCGGCTGGACGCTGAACAAGCGCGGCAAGCTCACCCTGAAGTCCGGCTCCCGGCTGAAGCGGCTGCTGAACATCTTCGCCAACCCGGATCTGCCCACGGTCGAGGACTACTACGAGCCGTGGAGCTACGACTACGACAACCTGCTGTCCTCCCCGCCGGTCGACACGACGCCGGTCGCGCGGCCCAAATCGCTGATCACCGGCCAGGACACGCAGGTCACCTGGGGCGCCAACTGGGACGACGACCTCGGCTCCGGCCCCGAGCAGGTCGGCAAGGACCCGCTGCTGGCGAAGCTGTCGGAGCAGGTGAAACTGGAGTTCGAAGAGACCTTCATGTTCTACCTGCCGCGCATCTGCGAGCACTGCCTGAACCCCTCCTGCGCGGCGTCCTGCCCTTCCGGCGCGATCTACAAGCGCGCAGAGGACGGCATCGTGCTGGTGGATCAGGACAAGTGCCGCGGCTGGCGGCAGTGCGTGTCGGGCTGCCCGTACAAGAAGATCTACTTCAACCACAAGACGGGCAAGGCGGAGAAGTGCACCTTCTGCTACCCGCGCGTGGAGGTCGGTATTCCGACGGTGTGCTCGGAGACCTGCGTCGGGCGGCTGCGCTACATCGGCGTCATGCTCTACGACGCCGACGCGGTGCTCGAGGCCGCGTCGGTCACCGACGACAAGGATCTCTACCCGTCGCAGCTCGGGGTGTTCCTCAATCCCCATGACCCGCGGGTGATCGCGGAGGCGGAGCGGGCCGGGATCTCGCCGGAATGGATTCAGGCCGCCCAGGATTCGCCGGTCTACAAGCTGATCGTGGACTATCAGATCGCGCTGCCGCTGCATCCGGAGTACCGCACCATGCCGATGGTCTGGTACGTGCCGCCGCTGTCGCCCGTGGTCGACGTGCTCAGCGAGACCGGCCACGACGGCGAGAACGTGTCCAACCTGTTCGGCGCGATCGACGCGCTGCGCATTCCGGTGGAGTACCTGGCCGAGCTGTTCACCGCGGGCGAGGTCGGGCCGGTGCGCGCTTCGTTGCAGCGCCTCGCGGCGATGCGCTCGTTCATGCGGTCGGTGAACCTCGGCGAGGAGCCCGATCCCTCGATCGCGCCGTCGGTGCGGCTGGAGCCCGAGGAGATCGAGGCGATGTACCGGCTGCTGGCCATCGCCAAGTACGAGCACCGTTATGTCATCCCGAGCGGCGCGGGAGCCCGTGCGCACGAACTGGATTCGCTCGCCACCGGGTGCAGCCTGGACACCGACGGCGGTCCGGGCATGACGGCGTTCGATCAGATGGTGGAGAAGTTCCACCTCACCGACGCCAACGACGCCGCGCCGGAGCAGAAGTCGTCCCGGATCAACCTGCTGAACTGGGATGGCAAGAGCACCGAGGGCCTGGTACCGAGCGATGGCGCCGCGAACGGCAACGGGCACGCCGACGGCACGAGCAACGGGCACTCGGGTAACGGCCACGCGAACGGGGCAGGCGACGGGCTCGCAGGCAACGGGCACGGCGCGGGCAACGGCGACGGCTCGGGCAGCGTCGCGGGTGATCCGGCCTCCGCGCCGAGCGGAGCGGGGCGATGAGCCTGCTGAAGTTGCGCCGCCGCCCGGAAGCGGTGGTCGAACTCGCCCAGCGCGACCGCCAGCTGGTGTGGCGAATCGCCGCATTGCTGCTGGACTACCCCACCGAGCAGACACTGGCCATGATCGACCAATTGACCAGCGCCGCAGCCGATCTACCCGACGAGGTGCGCGCACACCTGAGCGGATGCCTCGACTACCTGCGGACCACCCCGCCGCTGGAACTCGCGGCCGCCTACGTCGCGACCTTCGACATGCGCCGCCGCGCCAGCCTGCACCTGACCTTCTACGCCTACGGCGACACTCGCAAGCGCGGAATGGCGTTGCTGCGTTTCAAGCACGCCTACCGGCACGCCGGTGTCGAACTCGGGGACGAGGAACTGCCCGACCATCTGCCGGTGCTGCTGGAGTTCGCCGCCACCGTCGACCCGATCGGCGGCGAACGGCTGCTCGGCGAGCACGTTCCGGTGCTGGAGCTGCTGCGACTTTCGCTGTCGGACAACAACTCCCCCTACGCGGGAGTGCTCGCGGCGATCGGGGCGACGCTGCCGCCGCCCACCACCGCCGACCGCAGGCGCATCGCCGAACTCGCCGCCCAGGGTCCGCCCGAGGAGGAAGTCGGGCTGGAGCCCTTCGCGATGGACCCCTCCCTGTTCGACGGATCGGAAGGCCGACGATGAACGCATCCCCGCATCTGCCGGTCGCGCTCTGGCTGATCCTGCCGTACGTCGCGTTCACCTCCTTCGTGCTCGGGCACCTGTGGCGCTACCGCAACGACCAGTTCGGCTGGACCACCCGTTCCTCGCAGATCTACGAGAGCCGCCTGCTGCGGCTGGGCAGTCCGCTGTTCCACTTCGGCATGCTCGGGGTGTTCGGCGGGCACGTGCTCGGCGTGCTCATCCCGGAGTCGTGGACCTCGGCGGTCGGGATCTCCGAGCACGTCTATCACGTGGTCGCCGTAGCGGCGGGGTCGCTGGCCGGGCTGGCCGTGCTGGCCGGTGTCGGCATCCTGCTCTACCGGCGATTCACCGTTCCCGCCGTCCGCAAGGCGACCACGGGCAACGACAAGCTGATGTACGGGCTGCTGACCGCCGCACTGGTCACCGGCCTGCTCAACACCTGGGGCAGCAACCTGCTGTGGGGCACCTACAACTATCGCGAGACTGTCTCGCCCTGGTTCCGCAGCCTGTTCACGCTCACCCCGCAACCCGAGCTCATGGTGGCCACCCCGTGGACCTTCCAACTGCACGGGCTGGTCGTGCTCGCCTTGATCGGGCTGTGGCCCTACACCCGGCTCGTGCACATGTTCAGTGCGCCGGTCGGCTACCTGGTGCGGCCGTACGTGGTCTACCGCAGCAAGGAATACGACGCCCCCGACAAGCGCCGCTACGCCCGCGCTTGGGATGCGCCCGTGACCCCCGAACGCTGGCGCTGACGACGCCGTCGCGCGAGACCCCGCCCGGACAACGGTGTCCCGGCGGGGTCTTCGGCGTTCACGGCGGGCCGGTCCGATCAGGCGTTGTCGTAGGCGTCCTGGAGAGCCGCGAGATCGAGCTTGGACATCGACCGCAAGGCGGTGCCGACGGCGATGGTCTTCGCGGGATCGTCACCGCTCATCAATTTCGGCAGCGCCGAGGGCACCACCTGCCAGGACAGGCCGTAGCTGTCCTTCAGCCAGCCGCACGGGCCGGGCTCGCCGCCGTCCGAGGTGAGCGCGTCCCACAGGCGGTCGACCTCATCCTGGGTGTCCACGACCACTTGCAGCGATGCGGCATCGGTGTGCGGGTGGTCCGGTCCGCCGTTCATCAGCGTGACCGCATGACCGTCGAGGTCCAGCGAGACGATGAACGCCGAGCCGTCGGAGTTGCGGGAGACCTCGACCACCCGCGAGTTCGGGATCACCGCGGCGTACAGGGCGGCGGCTTCCTCGGCGGCGTTGTCGAACCAGAGGAACGTGTTGACGGACATGATGTGCTCCTGTGTTGTGGCGTGACTTGCTGTCACCCACTGGTCGGAGCCGCCCGCTCGCCTTCGACACAGTTCGCGAAGTTTCTCGAAATTTTTTTTCGACCTCTACCGCCGAGTGATCGCTGAAACAGGTTCGCCAGCCTGCGAGCTCCCAGCTTTCCGCAGGCAGAACCCATCGACCCATCGGGTAACCAGGCATACGCTGAAGTTTGGCCGCTGCCATGTGGTCTATCCCACTTCTGGGGACGTCAAAGTCTCGCCGCCCCGGCTCAGCAGAGCCGTGGCGGCGGAGACGAGCAAGGAGTGAGCAATGAAAGGTGGAGCAAGAATCGCGTTAGGGGTGGGCCTCGGGTACCTGCTCGGCCGCACGAAGAAAATGCGCTTCGCGATGACGCTGGCGGGAGCCGCGATGGCGAGACGATCCGCGGGAACACCCGCCGAACTGCTCGAGCGCGGCACGGAGCTGCTCAAATCGACGCCGGAGCTGACCAAGATCACCGACACCGTGCGCGACGAACTGCTCGGCGCGGTGCGCTCGGCCGCCGTCGCCGCGGCGAGCAACCGCATGGACGCGCTCAGCAACCGGTTACAGCAGGGGACAACGCTCCTGGCGGGCGAAGAACAACGCGGCTCACAGGCGGCGGATGAGGAGGACGAAGAGCAAGAGCAACAGCCTGAGGACGAGTACGAGGACGAGGAGCAAGAGGGCGAGTACGAGGACCAGGAGCAAGAGCCCGAGGACGAGGACCAGGAGCAAGAGCCCGAGGACGAGTACGAGGACCAGGACGAGGACGAGGATCGAACGCCTGAGGACGAGTACGAAGAGGAAGAACAAGAGCCCGAGGACGAGGACGATTCCGAGCGGGGCGAGGAAGAGGACGACACCGAGCGGCCTGCCGCGCGGACGCGCACTCGCCGGTCGAGCACCACCGCCAAGCGCGGAGCGAGCTCGCGGACCGCCGACCGTTCGTCCGACTCCGCGGATCGTAAGCCGTCCGGGACTTCCGGCCGCCGCCGTACTCGCGCCGAGGCCGGCCAGGCCCCCGTGCGCCGGACGAGGAGGTGACCGGCGATGGCGAAGATTTTGCGTGACGCGACGGAAGGAGTCGGCAAGGTGGCCGCCGATACGGCGGGCCGGGCCGCCAAAGCCGCGACCGGGGCGGGATCATCCGCGAAGAAGGCGGGAGCCTCGGCCAAGAAGGCCGGATCTTCCGCCAAGAAGAACGCGCCGCCGCCCACGCCGACCGGCATTTTGCAGCAGTCGTTGCAGAACCTCACCGGAGCGCTGACCGAACGCGCGGTGACCGGGCTCACGAACCAGGTGTCGAAGACCGCGGGCCGGTTGAACGAGTACGCCGAGGGCGGCGGCGGGGGGAACCTGCTGGCGGCGCTGACCGGCGTGCAGAAGCTCGCCGGTGGCTCTTCGCCGTTGAGCACGGCTATGAGCATGGGCAAAACCAAGCTCGGTCACTCACTACGCGAGCAGTTCGAGAACGTGAAGGAATCGCTCACCGGCGGCAAGGGCAAGGGCGGCAGCAAGAAGATCAAGCTGACGAACATCGTCGAGCACATCGACGTCGGCGTCCCGATCCACCTGGCCTACGACCAGTGGACCCAGTTCGCGGATTTCCCGAAGTACACCAAGAAGCTCGAGCAAGTGGAACAGGTCTCCGACGAGAAGCTCAGCTGGACCGGCAAAGTGTTCTGGTCGCGGCGTACCTGGGAATCCACGATTCTCGAGCAGGTGCCGTTCGAGCGGATCGTCTGGCGTTCCAAGGGGCACAAGGGCTACATCGACGGCGCGGTCACCTTCCACGAGATAACGCCGCAGTACACCCGCATCCTCGTGGTGCTGGAGTACCACCCCAAGGGAGTCTTCGAGAAGACCGCCAACATCTGGCGCGCGGCCGGCCGCCGCTGCCGGCTGGAACTGAAGCACTTCGAGCGGCACGTGATGACCGAGTCCGTACTGCATCCCGACGACATCGTCGGCTGGCACGGCGAAATCCACGACAGCAAGGTCGTCAAGGACGACGAGACCGCGCGCCGCGAGGAAGAGGAGAAGTCCGAAGAAGATCAGGGAGAAGAGGAAACGGAACGAGAGCCGGACGAGCAGGAGCCGGACGAGGAAGAACAAGAGACCGACGAACAAGAGACGGACGAGCAAGACGAGGACGAGCAAGACGAAGATCGGCGTCCTCGCCGTCGACCCGCCGCCCGCCGCCGCAGCGCGGCGCCTCGCCGGTCGCGTGAGAAGCGAGGAGCAAACGCATGACCATCGAACCCGCAGGCGGCGGCGGGGGTGGCGGAGCGGGCACGATGGCGCGCCCGAACTCCTCCAGCCTGGCCGACGTGATCGATACGATTTTGGACAAAGGCCTGGTCATCGACGCGTTCGCGCGCGTGTCGCTGGTCGGCATCGAGCTGGTGACCATCGACGCCCGCGTCGTGGTGGCCAGTGTGGACACCTATCTGCGCTTCGCCGAAGCCGTCAACCGGCTGGAGATCTCCACCCAGCCGAAGGGACTGACCGACCTCGTCGGCGAGGGCACCCAGGGCCTGGCGAAGCACAAGACGCAGGGCGCTCTCGAGGCGGCGGGCGAGAAGGTCATGGACTTCATCGGCGACGTGCAGGACAAGCGCCAGACGGCGAACAGGCCCAAACGTAAGGAGGGCTGATGACTACCGCTGCGACATCTGTCTACGTCTACGGCATCGTGCCCGCCGACGTGGAGCCCGAGCCGCACGCCAGCGGCGTCGGCGACCCACCGGGTGAGGTATCGGTGATACGGCACGGCGAGATCGCCGCGCTGGTCAGCATGCTCGAGTCGGATCGGCCGCTGGGCACGCCCGACGACCTCACCGCGCACGCCGAACTGCTGGACGGATCGGCCGCCGTCGCTCCGGTGTTGCCGCTGCGCTTCGGCGCGGTCATGACCGACACCGAGGCGGTGGAGAACGAACTACTCGGAGCGAACGAGGACGAATTCCGCTCCGCGCTGGAGCAACTCGAGGGCCGTGCGCAGTTCGTGGTCCGCGGCCGTTACGTCGAGAACACCATCCTCCGGGAGCTGCTCGACGAGAACGCCGAGGCCGCCCGGCTGGCCGGGGAGATCCGCGACAAACCGGAGGACGCCACCCGTAACGAGCGAATCGCGCTCGGCGAGATGATCAATCAGGCCATCGAGTCCAAGCGGGCCGAGGACACTCGCAAGGTGGTCGCCGAGCTCGAGGAGTTCGAACCGCTCGTCAACCAGCGCGAGCCCACGCATGAGGAGGAGGCCGTCCACATCGCGGTGCTGGTCGAACTGGACCGGCAGAAAGACCTGGAGGACACGCTGCGCAGGCTGGGCGAGGACTGGGACGGCCGTGTGGAGTTGAACCTGCTCGGCCCGATGGCGGCCTACGACTTCGTCATGAAGCGCGCACCCGAGGGGTAAGGCATGTTCGGTGTGCTCACATCGATCCTGACGCTGCCCGTCGCCCCGGTCCGCGGCGTGATCTGGTTGGGCGAATTGATCCAGGACCAGGTGGATCAGAAGATGCGAGATCCCGCCGTCATGCGGCGGGAACTCGAGGAGATCGATGCGGCCGCGGCAGCCGGTCAGCTGTCCGAAGAGGAGCGTAGACAAGCGCAGCAGGCGGTCCTGGATCGCATGACCGGTCGCCGCGCGTGATCCGGAAGGAGTGACGCGCGTGGCACGGAAGACCACTTCCGAGGACGTCGACCCGGCCTCCGACGAACCACCTCCCAGCACCCCGGCGCAGGCCGCCGCCATGGCGGTGGAAAACCTCGTCGAGCTGACGTCGAAAGAGGTGCAGGGCGTCACGTCGATGGAACCCACGGAGGACGGCTGGCAGGTGGAGATCGAGGTGCTCGAGGACCGCCGGATCCCGTCGTCGGCGGACATCCTCGCGCTCTACGAGGTCGAGATCGATCTCGACGGGAACCTGCTGGCCTATCGCAGAACCAAGCGCTACGGGCGCGGCAGCACCGACATCGGAAGGGCTCGGTCATGACGGTGGTGCCCGGCGGATCGTCCGCACCGCAGCCGTACGGAGGCGGGCATTCGTCGACCAACCTCGCCGACATCCTCGAGCGGGTGCTCGACAAGGGCTTGGTGATCGCGGGCGACATACAGGTGAACCTGCTCGACATCGAACTGCTCACGATCAAACTGCGGTTGGTGATCGCGTCCTTGGAGACCGCCAAGTCGGTGGGCATCGATTGGTGGGAGACCGATCCCTGGCTCAACAGCAAGGCCCGCACGCTGGAGCGGCAGGATCACGATCTCGAACTCGAGAATCAGAAGCTCCGCGACCGGATCGCGGAACTGGAGAGCGCGAAGGAACAACCGCAACGCATCGAGCGTCGCCGCCAACCGAGGGAAGAGCGGTCGTGACGGAGGGCCTCGGGGTCTGGCTGTACGCGGTGACGCCCGGCTGCGGCGGCGAGGAGCTGGGCGAGCTGACCGGAGTCGCGGGCGAGCCGGTGCGAACGGTGGTCGTGGACGGGCTGACGGCGATCGTCGGCTCGGTGCCGCTCGAGGTGTTCGGAGAGCAGCCGATGCGGGCGCATCTGGAGGACCTCGATTGGCTGGAAGGGACGGCCCGTGCGCACGACGCCGTCGTATCGACCCTGGTGCGACGAGGTCCGACCGTCCCGCTGCGGCTGGCTACCGTCTTCCTCGACGACGACCGGGTGCGCGACCTGCTGACCGAGCGGCGAGCGGATTTCGCCGCCGCGTTGGAGCTCGTGAGCGGCCGCACCGAGTGGGGCGTGAAGGCCTACGGCGACCGCGCCGCCCTGACCGCCGCCGTGGCCGAGTCCCGCACCGCGAGCGAAGGCAAGGGCGCGGGAGCCGCGTATCTGGCCCGGCGCCGGGCGCAACTGTCCGCGCAGGAAACAATCGAACGCGACGCGGCCCAGCGCGCCGAGGAGATCCACACCCGCCTGCTCCAGCACGCGGCCGCGGGGCGACGTCAGGCGCTGACCGACCCGGCACTGAGTGGCCGTCGTGATTGGTTGGTCCTCAATGGGACCTACCTCGTGGACGACGACCGCACCGACGACTTCGCCACCATCGTCACGGCGCTCGGCGACGAATTCCCCGGCATCCGCCTCGAACTCACCGGCCCGTGGCCGCCGTATTCGTTCGCGGGCGTGGAACGAGAACCGGCATGAGCCGCGCCACACGGGAGGTCGACGACGAGCGCCGGGTCTCGTTGGTGGATCTGCTGGATCGGGTGCTGGCCGGCGGCGTGGTGATCTCCGGCGACATCAAACTCGCCATCGCGGACGTCGACCTGGTCCAGATCTCGTTGCGGGCGCTGATCTCCTCGATCAGCACCCTCTCCGGACCGCTGCACGCGCTGGAGGCACCCGGCGATGACTGAATTCGGCGGCATCCCACCGCGTATCGACACCGACCCGGAATCCGTCGAGCGCGGCCTGGTCAGCCTCGTCCTCACCTTGGTCGAGCTCCTCCGCCAGCTCATGGAACGCCAAGCACTCCGCCGCGTAGACGCGGGTGACCTCACCGACACCCAGATAGAACGCATCGGCACCACCCTCATGCTCCTCGAGCAACGCATGGAAGAACTCCGCGACCACTTCGGCCTCACCCCCGAAGACCTCAACATCGACCTGGGCCCCCTCGGCACCCTCCTCCCCCGCGACCCACCCTGAACATCAAGATCAACGGCACATGAGCGAGAGGTTTTCTCGGCAAACGCCACAGCCATGTGCCGTTGATCTTGTCCGATGACACCGGAATGATGCCGCGCGACTTCTCGGGCCTATGGGTGGGTGAAGGTGCCGCCCACGACGCCAGCGGTGAAGGCGTCCCATTCGCCGGGCGTGAAGACCAACGCCGGGCCGGTCGGGTTCTTGGAGTCTCGGACGCCGACCATTCCGCCTGCCAAGTGGGCAATCTCTACGCACTCTTGTCCTCCGCTGCTATGAGTGCTCTTGAACCACTTCGCTCCGGACAGATCAACGTGCACGTTCGTGCTCCTTCGCTACCTCACGCAACAGATCTCGACTGGGTTGAACATCCAGCGCGGCGTGCTGGATCACCCAGTGGGCCTCACGGTACCTGCTCAGGTCGGCCAGACGCTCCAGGAATATTCCGCCGGTGAAGCTCTCGACGTACACGACGCTCGGCTCGTCGGGTTTGCCCTTCTTATCCACGTCGAAATCGAGGATCAAGAAGGGACCGGTAGACATCCCCACCGGCAGGCCAGCCCAGAACGGCAGTACGCAAATCTTGATGTGCGGATGGGTGCCGAGGTCCGCAAGATGTCGCAACTGCGCGGCCATCACCTTGCGTGAGCCGATCACAGTTCGCAGCACCGATTCATGCAGGATTACCACGATGTCTGCGGGACGCCTGCGGCGCAGGATGAACCCCTGCCGACGAAGCCGAAGCTGCACTCGTTTGTCGATCTCTTCTGCTGGCTCGTTCGGGAAGTAGATTTTGTCCAGCGCCATCGCGTAGTCAGTGGTCTGGAGCAATCCCGGCACGACGGACGGCTGAAAGAACGTCAACTGTCGCGCCGAAGACTCCAGCCCCATGTATACGTCGAACCCTGGCGTGATCAGTGAGCCGTACTCGTGCCACCACGACTTGACCGCGGTCTGCTCGGCCAGCGCCAGCAAGTCCCGCGTCCGCTCATCACCTAGCTGATACTGCTCGCATAGCAGCCGGATGTCGTGCGTCCTGATCTTCTCCGTCTGCCCCTTCTCCAGCCGTTGCAGCGTGCTCTTGCCCCACTCCATGAGCTTCGCGGATTCGATCAACGTCATGCCGAGCGCTTCTCGCGCGTCACGCAGATGGCGGCCGAGTTGGCGACGCGGCAGCGTGCTGCCGGTCTCGTCCTCTGACAAGCCTTCCCTCCCGAGGTCGTCCGAGTTCCCTGTCCGGGAAATGGTGACACCATCGACGGGCAACTTGCTGGGAAATGAACTGTCTTTCTTGACTTCCCACACTCCTTTGCCCAGCACTGGGCGCATCTTGTCTGCTTGCCGCGCGTCTTGCAGAGAGTTCTTCCCCCCGCCGAGGAGGGCTCTCCCGACCTGGGCGCACGACCAGCAACAGACCTGAGGGGAGCGCAGATAGCGATGCAAACGTTCGGGGACACACCGCGATCCAGGTGCTACTACTACCGGCGCGAGTGCGATCTACCCGCTGTGATCGACCCGCCCGAGTTGGGGCGGATCATCCTGCGTGCCGGGTACGTGTGCGGGGTGACGATGCCCACGCGTTTGGGGCAAGCAACGAAAGCCCATATGCAGAGCCGGGGCGAACTCCTCGGACCCGTTGTCGCACATCTACGTTCGGACCGTTGGACGTTCCTCATCGTGGCGGACCTGCCGGACGACGACCGGTTGTTCGCGGAGTTGTTCCGGCTGGACGTGAGCGTGGCCCGGTCCGGAGCGACGATCGCACTCCCCTCGCCCACCGCCTCTTCCGGCGCGATCCGCCAGTGGATAGTGCCGCCGCGCGGACCATATCGACCTTCGGGGCGCGTCGTTCTGGAAGCCATTCGAGCGTGGGCGGATCAGATGCCGAACCGCCATCGGGGATTCCGGGTGGTGTCCCGTGCCCGATGACGGTCTCGTGTGGCTCTTCCCTAGCGACGCCAACGGCCGACCGCATTCACTGCGGACCCGATTCGCCCACGACAACCCACACTGGCCGGTATCCAGCCGCAAGAACGCACTTCGAGCCCTAGACCTGCATCGCGACTGCGACTACCTCACCTGCTCGACCTTCGTCACCGCCGTGATCGTGAGCCGTGACGACTTCCGCTACTTCCGCGACCGCGAACCGGAGCAGCCGTGACATCCCCACGGCCCGATGAACCCGACGTCCGCCTGTCGATATTCCTGCACGGCATGCGTTTCGACTTCGTCGCTTGCCTCACCGCCGCCCTGCTGTTCGTCCACGAACACCAGACCCGCCGCTACACCGATGCGGTAACCGTAGCGATCACCGACACCAGCGGCCTACGCCGCCTACCGAACGAGCGCCTGTACCTAGAACCCTGAATCGACAGCGGCTCCTTCGATCACCAGTCGCACGCCCAACAGCTGAACGGTGCGCACCTGACAAGGCACAGGGAGCCGGGTACAGACCCCGCCGGTTCGCGACCGGGTTTCCACAGAAGCGCGGAGATTCGGGATTCACACCCCGGTCGGCCACCGCCGATAGCTCAAACCGTAGAGCCCCGCTTCGTGATTGTGTCCCGTGCTCCGGCGGCGGGCACTGTGCACCCTCGACGTGAACGTCCGGCCAGCTCGAGGCAGGATTGCGGTCAGCATGACGGACAACGACGGCTTCTTTCGCACCGGACGGCGGCGGCACATCGCGCGGCTGGCGCTGTTCGTCGTATTCCTGTTCGGGATGTTCTATCTGGTCGCCGTCGCGGGAGTGATCGACGTCGAACGCGTGCGCGACGCGATCGCCGCGACCGGACCCGCGGCCCCGTTCGCCTATCTGGCGGCCTCGGCGGTGCTCGGCGCGATCTTCGTGCCCGGCCCGATGCTGGCCGCGGGGAGCGGTCTGCTGTTCGGGCCGCTGGTCGGGACGTTCGTGACGCTGGGCTCGGCGGTGGGCACGGCGACCATCACCAGTTTCCTCGGGCGGCGGGCGGGCCGCGAAAGCGCGCGCGGGTTGCTCGGCCAGGAGCGTGCCGAGCGTATCGACGCCCAGATCGCGCGGCGCGGCTTGTGGGCCGTCGTCGGCCAGCGCTTCGTCCCTGGCATCTCGGATGCACTGGCGTCGTACGTATTCGGAGCGTTCGGAGTCCCGTTGTGGCAGATGGCCGTGGGCGCATTCATCGGCTCGGCTCCACGGGCATTCGTCTACACCGCTCTCGGCGCATCGATCGGCGACCTGTCGGCCCCGCTGGCCTACACCGCCATCGCGGTCTGGTGCGCCACCGCGATCATCGGAACTTTCGCCGCGCACCGCGGATACCGCAGCTGGCGTGGCGGCGCGAACCGCGAGCCAGAAGCTGCGCCGGATCGCTGCGGGGACTAGGACAAGTTGATCTACCTGCGCCGACTGTGCGATCTAGATGTGGCCGTACCGGTCGAACCCGGCTCGGACACCGCGATTACGCCCATCACCGCCTGCCCAATCGCTGACGCGAGACGGCAAGCGCCGCTTACGGATACGCGACCCCGATGACTCGAAGCGCGTGCCACTGCGAAGCGGTCGGCGTACTTGCTAGCGTTTGTCGCGAAGGTTTCGTTCCGGCCGACGATCCGGGGGTGCGGCTTGCGCATGTGGGTGGGCGTACTCACCTCATGGCACACCGGTTGGATTCGACGACTTCACCGCAACTCACATCGGTGGCCCGTGGTATGAGTTCACTGCTGTGTGGCGTAGCTGACGTCGCCGTCTGCTCACCACTGGGAGCATCGAGCGTTCCAGACCAGCTGGTATGACACGCTGTCCGTCATGTCCACTCGGCCCATCACCTCGCCGAACCTCACCGGCCAGGGACGTATTGCCTCGATTCTGCGGTTCACCACCGAACTGATTGCCTGGATCGCCACCCCATGGGCACTGGCCGATCACTCGGTCGCGCTCGCGGTCGCGGCATTGGTCCTGCTCATCGGGCTGCCGACCCTCTTCGCCACCCCTGGCGACAAAAGACAGGTCCTCATCCCGGTCCCCGGCATAGTCACCATCGGTCTCGTCGTCCTCCAACTCGCCGCCGCCGTACTCGCGTCCTGGGCCACATGGCCGGCCTGGGCGGCCGTCGTCGTCACCACGTTGACGGCCGTCACGGCAATCACCGAACTGCCACGTTGGCGCTGGCTACTCGGGGCACCGGCCCGTCCCGCCGGTCGGTGACCCTAGGACCGACACCGGTCGAATTCCTGCATGATGCCGATACCGTTACGGTGACCGCGCCGCCGGATCGCCCGACCGCGACCGCCGACATCCGGACGCCATCGGGCTCGGCAACCACCGCCCATGCGACCGAACGGCCCTACGCGCAGGCCGGGGCGGGTGCGTCGACGAACAGCGGCTCGCCCGTGGGCGGGGCGTAGACGACGTCGAGGACGAGCGGCTCCGCGCCGAGGTTCCGGCCGATGTGCACGTTCCATTCACCCGCGGGCTCGTAGATGAACTCGCCGGTGCGGAAGACCGGAGCGTCGCAGTCGGGTCCGGGGTGGGTGAGCGTGCCCGACCGCACGAAGCCGAAGACCGGACCGAGGTGGTAGTGCCAACCGGTGGAGCCGCCGGGGCCGATGGTGATCTCGCGAACGACCAGATCGGTGCCCGCGACGAATGGCACCAGCCCGGCGGGAATCTGCGCCTGGCCGAGGGTGACGGCGGTGATGTCGCTACCGGGCGTCGCCTCGGCGTGCGCCGCACTCACCAGCGCGCCGGTGAGCACCACGGGCGCCACCGCGACGCGGAGAAAGAGCGTCATCCTGGCAGCTTAGCGACGGCGGCGGCGCACCGGAACACTCGGTCGCCGCCCTTCGCTGATCGGCATCCCGCCGCCGTGGTGACGAGTGTCCGCGCTCGGATCCTGGATTACCGTACGTACGTGGCCGGGACAGACGAAGGGGATTCCACGGCGAAGATCATCGCCGCCGTCGTGTCGATGCTCGAATCGCACGGCTACGACGCGGTCCAACTGCGTGCGGTCGCCCGCAGCGCGCACGTCTCCATGGATCCAGAACAGTCGTCGGACGCGACGGATCGGCCGTCGGCGTAGACGCGTCGGCCGCGGCCCTGCCGAGAAGCGCGGCCCGTTGGCCGTCGACCATCCGACTCGAAACCCAGGGGGTCGCCGGTGAAATACGTTCGGGTATTACGTATTTCACACATTTCCGGCAAATGGAACAAACCCGAATGGCGAAACCGACTGTTCACGAGGTATTCCCGCGTGCGGTGCGATGTCGAGTTGCTCCGTGCGCCGTGCCGGTACAGCATCTGCGGTATGCCGTCCACACCGCTGAATCCAGCAGGCGACATTCCGGACACCGGAATTCCCGGCCATCTCGCTGCCCACATGACCATGCCCGAGCAGCACGAATGGCACCGCGCCTACCTGCGCCGTCGCCCGGTGTCGCGGCGCAACGTACTACGCGGCGCCGCCGCGGCGGCAGCGGTGGCCGCGGTCGGCACGACGCCGTTCGGCAGGCGCGCTTATGCCGACGAGGCCCAGCTCGCGGTGGGTGGACGGCGCGTCGCCTTCGGGCCGGACGCGGCCAGCCAGTTGCGTTTCGCGGCGCAGCTCTCGCGGCGTCCGGCGGGCGCCACGGTGTATCTCGACCACGGACCGACACCGGCGCTGGGCGCGACGGTCCAAGCCGAGGTGCGCAACCTGCTCACCCAGCTGCCCACCGCCGACGGCGGCGTGCTCGCGGCCGAACAGTTCTACGTCCACGCACCGGTGGACGGCCTGCCCGGACGGGTGCCGCACTTCTACCGCTGGCGGACCTCCGACGGATTCGTCGGCGACATCCGCGCCGCCGCACCCGCGATGCCCAGCGCGCGCCCCGCGGTCCTTCCGTTCCGGTTCACCATGATGGGCGACCAGGGCACCGACGAAACGCCCGCGCTGCCGGAGGGCGTCGCTCCCGGCGACTACGACGACAAGTACTACAAGGCCGACAACGATCCGGCCGCGCCGCACGCGAGCAACGTGCTGCGCCAGATCGCCGCCGCCCGGCCGGACTTCCACATCCTCGCAGGCGACATCGCCTACGCCGACCCGTCCGGCGCGGGCAAGCCGGGGCAGTTCGCGGCGCACGGAGCGCAGCAGGCGAGCGGTTTCGACAAGTACAACCCCTACGTCTGGGACGTCTACTTCAACGCCATCGAGCCCAGCGCCGCCCAGACACCGTGGATGTTCGCCACCGGCAACCACGACATGGAGGCGACCTACGGCGACCACGGCTACGGCGGGCATCTGGCGCGCCTGGACTTTCCCGGCAACGGTCCGGCGGGCTGCCCGTCGGCGTACACGTTCACCTACGGCAATGTCGCGGTGCTCTCGCTGGACGCCAACGACGTCACCTACGAGATCCGGGCGAACAGCGGCTACTCCGGCGGGGCACAGACGAGTTGGGTGGAACGCACCCTGGCCGCCCACCGTGCCGACCCCGACATCGATTTCATCGTCTGCTTCTTCCACCACTGCGCGTATTCGACCACCGAATCGCACGCCAGCGACGGCGGTGTGCGTGACGCGTGGGTCGGTCTTTTCGACCGCTACCAAGTCGACCTGGTGTTGCAGGGTCACAATCACGTCTACGAGCGCACCGATCCGCTGCGTGGCGGGCAGGCGACGAAGGTCGCGGGCGACAACTCGATCGTCTACCCGGAGACCGACGGCACCGTCTACTACACCGTGGGCGGCGGCGGACGCCCGCGCTACGAATTCCAGCCCGGGTCGCGGGAAACCTTCCGCGGCAGCGAGCTGGCCGACACCTCGGTGCCCAACAGTTACGTGTGGACCCCGGGCGGCGGTAAGCAGGACGAAGCCGCGCCGTGGTCGCGGGTCCGCTTCCGGAATTACTCGTTCCTGCGCGTCGACGTCCGGCCGGGCGTGTTCGCCAGCGAGATGGACGTGGTCGCGGTCGACGAGTACGGACGCGAATTCGACCGTGTGCTGTTCCGGCGGCAGGTCAGGGCCTGAGCGGGGCTACTTCTTCGTTTTGGGTGGGAGGGTCCGGGCGTAGGCGACACCGCGCTCGACCCATTCCCGCAGTACTTCGTCGTCGTCGACGGCGGTGACCCGCAGCCAGCCGACCATTTCGCGCCCGCCCATGACCATTGGCTCCACCGTGTCACCGAGGAGCCGCTCGCCCTCGTCGGGATCGACCCGCACCAGCAGACCGCCCTGCCTGCTGGCGGCCACCGCCATATTGCCGCCGATCAAGAAGGCCAGGCCGCCGAACATCTTCCGCTCGGTGAGTTCGGGGCCGGGCGCGATCAGTTCCCGGATTCGCTCGGCCAGCTCCTCGTCGTATGCCATGACGGCATTGTTCACCTGGTGTACGACAAGTCGGGCGATCGACGACCGCGTGTCCTCCCCCGGTCGCCGTCCGGGGCGAATACCGCGTACACCGATGACGTGGCTTGCGCCGAAGTCGGTAGGTTGCGCTGAAACACTCTGTATACCAGCCGATTTGGCGCGCTTTGTAAGTAGACGGCCGAGGTGCGTACGTACACTCCCGAGCCGCCTGGATGTCATTGGACGTTCAGGCGGATGTTTCCGTCCCTGTCTGTAATACAGGACGTGAGACGGGGGCGAGGTGCCATCGACGTTCGCGTGCAACCCGTTTCGGAATTCGCAGTCGACTGCGCCCCCAGAGACGGGACGAAGGACTCTTTCGTGCACATCTGCCCCCTGGCGGTGCGATCACGCACTGTCCGCCTCAGTTCGACCGAGCGGCATTCGATCGGAGTCCCCCGCGAGTTTCCCACAGCCGTGACCGCGTTGCTCGCCGGTGCGCCGAACTGGTGGCCCGGTTCTCGGCCGGGCGTTTGGCGGCGGCGGGCGATCTGGACCACCCTCACTCTCTTCGCGCTCTTCGTGTTCCCGGGTTTCCTCGGTGCGCTGGCCGTCGCCCAAGACGCGGCGGGCAGCAGTTCCGGAACCTCCGGCATCGACGGGCTCAGCTGGATGAACATCCATGACTCGTCTGGCATCCCGCTGTCGGACTACCGCTTCGCGACCGGCGACGAGAGCCTGTTCAAGCCGCGCGCCACCATTCTGTGGGCCGTGCTGGGCTTGGAGTTCATCGGCTACATCGCCATCGTGACGACGGCGATCTGGTTGATCGGTTACGCGTTGAGCTTCCGGTGGCTGGACATGTTCAGTGCGGCGTTGCACGGCGTGGCCGACGCGCTCACCGGTCAGATCGCGACCCCGATCATGCTGGTCACCGCGGCGACCATCGGCGCGGTCTGCGTGGCGTGGTTCATCGCGCGCGGCTACCACGCGAAGGCCACCGTGCAGGTGGTGACGATGGTGGGCGTCGCGCTGCTGGGCCCGTTGTTCCTCGCCGAGCCTCTCGCGGATGTGCTGTCCTCGCACGGGTTGCTCGCCCAGGGCCGCGATCTCGGGATCTCGGTGGCCGCCGGTCTGAACGGGAACGCCGACCCGAATCCGACCCAGTTGGTGGCGACGATGCAGAGCGATCTGGCCGACAATTTCGCCCGGAAGCCGCTACAGGTGTGGAATTTCGGGCACACGGTGGACCAGCGGCCCGCCTGCCGATCGGCGTGGTCGTCGGGGGTGGCGGCGGGTGACGACTCCCGGGTGATCAGCGGCCTGAAGTCCTGTGGAGACAGCGCAGCGCGCGCGAAGGCCGAGAATCCCTCCATGGGGCAGGTCGCGACGGGTCTGATGCTGCTGGTCTGCGGCGGCATCCTGCTGGCCTTCGCGATGTACCTCGGTATGAAGGTCATCAAGGCCGCGCTGGACACGATCTATCACGGGTTCATGTCGATATTCGGCTTCGCCGCGGGCGGATTCGTATACGGTCCGACGCAGACGTTCCTGGTGCGCAATGTCGTCGACAGTTTCGTCGCGGCGGCACGAATGACGGCGTACACCATCTTCCTCGGCGTCTACGTCTTGTTCATGGGCAATCTGTTCGCGCAGGCGCGCGGACAGGTCATGGCGGTGATCATCATCGCGGGCACCGTCGAGATCGTCGCAGTCCTCCAGCTCAAACGCCTCAGCAGCGGTTTCAGCCGGGGCAACGACTGGATCGCCAACCGATTCGCGCTCGCGATGCAAGGCAGTACGAGCAAGTCCGGGAGCAGCGGCGGCACCGCCCTCGGCATGGGCGGCGGTGGCGGCGGGAAGTCCGCGCCCGGTATGGGATGGGTGACCCCACTCTCCACGCTCAACACCATCAACTCCTCGCCGGTGACGGCCTGGCTGGCGGGCGGGCGGGTCAATCCGTTCAATCCGCTCTCCAGCACCCGACGGACGATCGAACGCTCCACCAGAAGGATCCTGGCCAGCCGCGAAGCGGGCTACGTCGAGCATCAGCTGTCCCGCACCAACTGGCGTGGTGTGGCGGTCGACGCGGCCGAGCAGGTCGGCGGCATACACACCCAAATAGGCGTGTCGCGGGCCTTGAAAGTATTGCGCGACAACAAGGTTCCCGATTCGCGCATCCATGCTGTCCTGCTCTCCTCCGGCGCGAGCCACGAGCGGGTCACCAATGCGCTGACGGCATACTCCGTCCAGGAGTCGACGGCATCGCAGAACCCGTACAGCTTCGCGCCGTTGCAGAAGGCGATCGCGGCGGCGTGGGCGGTGGACAACCACGTCGACCACGAAGCGCACGATGCCTTCGCCGCCCAGGCGGTGATCGCCGCGGACAGCTTCGTCCGGCACAGCAACGCGCCCGCCCCCAACGCGAACATCGATCAGGCGTTCGTGCAGCGGGTCGAGCAGAATTGGCATTCGGACCGGGCGCTGCGAGCGGCGATCACCCCGGACGAGTGGGACGGCGCGGGCCGTGACACCCGTTGGGCGATCGGCCACCGAGTCGCGACCATGCACCAGGAAGCGGCCAGGGAGTACTACGCGAACCCGAACGACATCAACCGCGAAGCCCTGATGCGATCGGCCAGGCGCGTCGCCAACCTCGATCACCTGGATCCCGACGGTGGCCTCGACCCCTGGAATCCGTAGCGAGCCGGGCTGGACCATGACCCGGTAGCGTGGCGGGATGCGCAGCGTCGAACCGCCCAGCCGCGTCATCTTCCTCAACGGAACGTCGAGCTCGGGTAAGACGACCTTGGCGCGAGCCATCCAGGACGAGAGCGACATCCCCTTCGTCTACTGGGGCATCGACACGTTGTTCCAGCTCATACCGCCGAACTGGGGCGGAGGACGTGACGGTCCGCTCAGCCGAGAGGGATTCTGGTACGACCGCCGCCGGGACGCGGACGGCAGCCCGATGGTGGTCATCCGCTACGGCGAGGTCGGGCGGCGGATGCTGCGTTCCGCCTGCGCCGCGGCCGCCGCCTTCGCCCACGGCGGGGACCACCTGGTTATCGACGAGATGTTGCTGAGCGCGGATCTACTGCCGATCTGGATGGCCGCGCTGGCCGGGCTGGAGGTGCAGCTGGTGCGCGTCACCTGCCCGCTGGCCGTGGCGGAGCAGCGTGAACAGGCACGCGGACGCGGCATCAAAACAGGTTTGGCGCGAGGCCATTTCCACGCGGTGCACGACCACGGCGCCACTTACGACACCACAGTTGACACCAGCACGGGCACCCCGGCCGAACTGGCCAGAATTGTCCTGCGACGACAGCAGTTCGCGGGAAAGGCGACGTCTTCCTGACCGATGTCCGCGCGAGCGTCCGCCGGCGGGTCCTCATCTGTCGGCGACGATCTCGACCTCACCGCGCCGCCACGCTGTGCGGTCCGGATCACGCTCGAGCCGCGTGCACGACCTGCGCGAACACCTCGTCCGGGTCGGAAGCCTTCAGGCCGAAGGTGTCGCGAATGGCCGAGTCGTCGACCGTGAAGGCCGCGTGCGACATGTGGTAGGTCTCGAACAACTCCGGCCAGAACGGGTCGGTGAGGCCGAGCAGCGTCAGTTCGCGATCGCTCATGACCGCCAGCCGCGGCTCTGGCGCGCCGGCCGCCGCGGCGAATCGTCCGGCCAGCTCCCGCGCGGTCGCGGTGATGCTCGGCGCATGCCACGGCCTGCCCCACGCGCGCTCGTCGCGGGCGACGGCGACCGCTGCCGCCGCCGCGTCGCCGACCGCGGTGTAGGCGTGCGGCAGGTCGAGTTCCTGCGGCAGCAGCGCCAACTGCCCCGCCGAGATCTTCGGCTGTGCGAGGAGCGAGAACACCGAGATCGCGCCGGGACCGATGAATTGGGACGCCCTGACCTCGGTGACGCGCACTCGGCCCGCCAGGTGCGCCTCTTCCGCTTCCCGCCACATGCGGGCGCGAACCCGCCCTTTCGGCCCGGTGGCCGCCAGCGGTGACTGCTCGGTGACCGGCCCGTCGGCGGGACCGTAGCCGTACAGGTTGCCGAGCATCACGTAATTCGCACCGGACCGCTCGGCGGCGGAGCGAATGGACCCGAACAGCGGCGGGATGGTCTCCGGCCAGGTGTGATACGCGGGCATGGCCATGTTGAACAGGGTTTCGGCGCCTTCGGCGACAGCGGTCAGCGCGTCCGCGTCCGAGGCGTCGAGGGCGATTCGTTCGATGTTGGGGCGCTCGGGCCCCGCGCCGCTGCGGCTGACCATGCGTACCCGGTCGCCGGACCCGGCCAGTAGCGCCGCGGTGGCCGAAGCGGTGGCGCCACGTCCGACGATGACATGCGAAGGCATGCGTATTCCTCTCTGCGACAAGTGTTTCCACACGACCTGCGGCATTCGGGGTGCCGTTCGCCGGTCGTGCGCTACTCAGCCTGCCGGTGCGGCGACGGGTAAGCTACTGGCTGGATTGCCAACTATCCCAAGGATCAGGCCATGCAGACTGTCGCCGTCGTCGCGGTTCCTCCGGTGAAAGCTTTCGACCTGGCCATGCCCGAAACGGTGCTGGGCGCGGCGATGGTCGACGGTGAGCCCGGCTACCGCATCGTGGTGTGCACCGCCGTGCCCGGCGTGCTGCCCGCAGGGCTGGGTGGATTCGACGTGGTCGTCTCCCGGGGCTTGGCGGCGATCGAGGAGGCGGACATCGTCATCGTGCCGAGCACCGGAAGCCGCGCCGACGCGGACGCCGCCACGCTCACCGCCCTGCGTAGCGCGGTGGCCGCGGGCAAGCGCGTCACCTCGATCTGCAGCGGCGCCTTCGTTCTGGCGCAAGCGGGCCTGCTGTCCGGCCGCACCGCCACCACCCACTGGGCTCTCGCCGACGAACTGGCGGCGAACCACCCGGACGTGTCGGTCCGCAGTGACGCGCTGTTCATCGAAGACGGCCCGATCACCACGGCCGCGGGCGCGGCGGCCGGAATCGACCTGTGCCTGCATCTGATCCGCGCCGACTACGGCGCGACCGTCGCGAACGCAGCCGCGCGCACGGCCGTCGTCACCCCGGTCCGGCCCGGCGGCCAAGCCCAGTTCGTGGACGCGCCCTTGCCCGCCGAGAACGGCGTGACGCTCGCCGATACCCGCGCCTGGGCGCTGCGACGCCTGGACCTACCGTTGTCGCTGGACGACCTGGCCGCCCACGCCCGCACCAGCGTGCGCACGCTCACCCGCCGCTTCCATGAGGAGACCGGCCTCAGCCCGCAGAAATGGCTGCTGCACCAGCGCCTGCAACGCGCCAGGGAGCTACTGGAATCCACCACGCTGCCGATGGACCAGGTGGCCAGGCACAGCGGCATCGGCTCGGCGGAGTCGCTGCGCCAGCACATGATCCGGCACGTCGGAGTGCCACCGAGCAGCTATCGGGCGTCGTTCACCCGGTCGCCGGCACACCCGGACTTCACGGACAGGGCGGTCGGCGCCGGAAGACCGACCAGCCCATGAAGGAGCCGTCACGCCGACCGAGCGAAACGCCGGCGGCAGTCGAACGCGCCCTACGGGCAGCGGGCTTGCGCGGGACGCGCAACTCCCATCAAGGCGTTCCATTCGGCGCCGGTGAGATCCGGACCAGCATGCGCACAAGCAGCCCGGATCAGGCCGTCCGGTGAGATGTCCCGTTCGATCAGCGTCCCATCGACGCCGCCGGAGAACGCGGGACCGGGATTCACCGTCACGAGATACCGTCCATCAGCGGACACGGCGACGGCGGATGGGACGTGCCAGACGGAATCAGGCTCGAGTTCGCCCAGATTCGTGCCGTCGGCGGCGAAGACAGTCAGATAGCCTGCCTCGTCTTTCGCGACGACCACGTTCGCGTCCGCAGCGGCGGCGAGCTGCGCGGCCGAGTTCCGAGTACTGCGGAACGGGATCGTCCGCTCTCGATGCGAGCCGGTCCGATCCCAGATCTCTATGCTGTCTTTCCGGCGGATCAGCAGATGCCGTCCGGCGAACAACACCGACTGCGCGTCCTTGCCGTCGATGTCGTGCGCGTTTTGCTCTCGCGCCAAGTCATAGACCGATATGTGCTCGGCATCGCGCATGACCAGGAACTCTCCGGCCGCGTCGATTCCCGCTTCGACGACATGGTCTGTGTCGACCGCGCCGCCCAGCGGGATGAATTCCGAGTTGATGCCGCCGGTGGCCAGATCATGCAGATACGCCCGCCCCCTGCTGTCGAGAGAAACAGCGGTGGGTGATACGGACGACACACCGGCCGCCTCGACGCTGATCTGCGGTGGTGGCGAGGACAGGACCGTCACCTCGAACGGAGTCTCCACGTGGGGTTTGGGCGGGAATACACGTCGCTCGTAGCCGGATGCCGGATTCGCGGCGATTGCCAGCATCGTGCCATCCGCGCGCCAGGCGAGTTTCCCGGATAGTCCCGGTATGGAGAGCTGCCGGGAGGGGTTCGGCCCGAGCTGTTGGATGATCACCACGTCACTGTTGAGCGCCGATTCTCCCGGATCTTTGTCCTGACCGGTGATCACTGCGGTGCGCCCGTCCGGGGACAGCGACAAGCTTGGTTCACAAGAATTGCATCCTTTGACGATCGGCACCGCTAAAGATTTCGCCAGCCGGTCGCGCTGCGCGAGATCCCACAGGGTGATCAGTCGCCCGGACGCCGAAACCAGCTGCGTTTCGGAGGTCCCGAGGAAACGCAGTAGCTTCCGGTCGAAATCGACGGCGGTACCGGTGATCAGCGGTGGCGGTTCCGGAGGCCTCGGCTCGCCGGTGACGGGCCCGACATAGAACCCGGCGTCGGCACTGGGCACCGCCGCTATCCGCGCCGAGCGGCTGAGCACGGCGGGAGCCGATCGCCTCGGCATCGCGACGCCCACATATCCGGGCTCTGGGCGCACAGCGCTCGGAGTCGGACGCAGCCGGAAAACCGGCGCCGGAATACCGGGCAAGACGGCGCAGGCGAACGAGGACCCGTCGGGCGACAATTCCCCGACGTCTTGGCCGTCGCCGCAGGCGTTGTCGGTGTCGAAAGGTGAAAGATCTCGGTCGGCGCCGCCGCGAAGCGAGATCTGCCGCACCTTGCCGCCGGTTTCGAGCAGACGCAACGCCGTGTCGTCGGTGAACACCATACTCGTCACCGCTCGGTCGATCGGATGTGACGAGAGAACCCGTCCAGCGGCATTGTCGATGATGTCGACCGTCCCCGGGGTGCCTTCCGCCGCCTCGGTCTCCTTGCGATGGACCGCACCGAACTTCCCGGACGCGGATACGGCGACGACATCGACTTCGCTCGCGCCGGGCACGCCGAAGTCCGGCCGACCGGAGTTGCTGCCCCACAGTGTGATCGAGGCGCCATCCGTGGCGAGAACCGTCCGGCCGTCCGCGGCGACGGCCAGCGAGCGGATCTCGCCGGGCAAACGCGCGACCGAGGTCGTCACCGAGCCTCCCGGCGCCCATGTCACGACTTGTCCATCGGCGAGCCCGGCAACGACGGTTCGACCGTCGGCACTGCTCTGCAAGGCCGTGACCTCCGCAGGCGCCGCAACGTAACGAGCGACTTTCGGACTGGCCAGATTCGCGCGCAGCAGGGCGGCTCGGTGACGTGGACTCGGGTCGAGACGGTACGCCGCCACGGCCAGCAGCAGGGCCGCGCGGACATCCGTGGCCATCTTGGTGTCGGCGACGGAGGCCATGAGCCGCGCCGTGGCGATCCTGGCCTGCTCCTCGGCGCGATTGCTCTGCACCCGGGCCACGACCGCCGCGATCAGCGCCACGACGAGCAAGATGACCAACGCGCCGATGGCGGTTCTCGCCCAGCGCAAGTTCCGTTTGGTCTGCTGGTAACCCTCGGATTTGACGTCGGCCTCGGAGACGCCGCGAATCACCGCGGCGATCCCGACCGCGATGGCGTCGATGTCCGGACGCGGGACTCCGTTCGCGTCCGCACGCCATTTGAGCGTTTTGTATACGGGTTCGGACGCGAAAACACCGAACAGGCGTGGCGGTAGCGCGGTGGAGCGCGCCCGGTCCCAATCCCCGGCTTCTTCGTCCCAGAACAGGGACCCGGCACTGAGGACCAGCAATATCGTCTCGGGAGACCGATTCGCCAGCCACCACTCGATTTCGCGGTCCACCCATTTGGAGCCGGCAGCCTCGGGTGAAGCCACCACGACGAGCCACTCCGAACGCGACAGGCCCGCGACGATCTTGCCCCACAGTTCGGCACCGATCGGGACACCGCTGTAGTCGAGGAAGATGCGCGTTCGCGGGAAGCGGTACCAGGGTCGTGGCAGCTTCTCGATCGCGTTCTGGACCAGCGGAAGCACCGCACGGTCCCGCTCGCCGCTGTAGGACAGGAACGCGCCGTATCCGGTGTCCGCACGGGTGGTGCGGCGCCTCAGCCCCGCACGCACAACCGCTCCTCGCGTCCTACCGCGTTCGCGCCACCACGAGCCACGCCTCCCACCGGCATCAGGTCCCCTCTCCCGATCGTAGCGGCTCCTGCACTCGCCTCGACATCGATTCAACCACCGCGTCAGCGTTCGGAGCTCGATACCAGAAGATCAGTCCTGCAATCATTTTCGCCGATATGAGACGAGGACAGGCGATTCGGCGTTCGGTCACCACGTCATGCCGCGAATGTCGTGGGCGACGCACCGTGTGACGACGGCCTCGCGCGTTCCCGCGGACTTCGGCGGTAGAAGTGGTCCATGACCAAGATTCTCGTCACGGGCGGAACCGGCGCGCTGGGCAGGCAACTGGTCGATCGGTTGCGGGAAGCGGGCCATGACGTACGGGTACTGTCCCGTCGCCCTGGCGCGGGCACGCACGTCGGCGACCTGCGAACCGGTGTCGGCGTAGCGGAGGCGGTGGCGGGAACCGAAGTGATCGTGCACGCGGCTTCGGATTTTCGTCGCGCGGGTGGCGCGGACCTCGAGCAAACCGAGAACCTGCTGCGGCATGCACGGGAGGTTCGGCACCTGCTCTACGTGTCGATCGTCGGAATCGACCGGATCCCGTTCCGGTACTACCGCAACAAGCTGGCCTGCGAGCAAGCCGTCGTCGACAGCGGCGTCCCGCACACGATCCTGCGGGCGACGCAGTTTCACGAGCTGATCGCTGCGCTGTTGCGGACCGTCGAGAAATGGCCGGTGGCGCCGTTGCCCACGACCTTTCGTTTCCAGCCGGTCGCCGCCGCCGACGTGGCGCGGCGGGTGGCCGAGTTGGCCGTGGGCGAGCCGCTCGGCCGGGCACCCGACTTCGGCGGTCCGGAGGTGCTGACGATGGCACAGTTGGCGCGGGGTTGGCAGGGTGTCCGGCATCGGCCCCGGCGTATCGTCCCGCTCCCCGTTCCGGGACGAGTCGGGAGCACGTTCCGGGCCGGGCTGAACACATGCCCGGATCATCCCGACGGCACGCAGACCTGGTCACAGTTCGTCGCGTCGAATCCGGCGAATCCCTACACCGGTCGGAAGAAGCCTTCCTGACCGCGAGACTTCGACCGCACCGACTCATTGCCGACGCGAACGGGGCGGGCCCAATCGTCCGGGCGCACGCGATCCGACGCCCGGCCCGCCCGCGAACCGCGGCCGGTTCAGCGCCGCTCAGGCTCTGTCGGCCGCCGCCGATTCGACGGCCGCCGAGCGCGTCGATGTCGGTCAGCGCGAATTCGGGCTGGCACCCGCGGGAATGCCGGCGCGGCGCATGAGCAGGGTGGCCGGGCACCAGCCCACGGCGCTGTAGAGCAGCAGATTGGCCCCGACCAGGGCGGGAAGCAGCAGCCACCACGCCGAGATCGTCGCGGCGAGTACGGTGCCGAGCAGCACGAACGTTCCGGCCAGCAGCGGAACCAGGCGTGCGATGGTCCATTCACCTGGCCAGCTGGATTCGATCATCGGTCATCCTTCTCCAGATCACGCCCTCGCGGAACGCGTGCGTCACGCGAGGGCGAGGAACAGTTTCTCCAGTTGATCCACCGTCATCGGATCGGCGGTCTCGGCGTCGGGGTTCGCGAGGCATTCCCGCAGCCCGGTGGCGACGATCTTGAAACCCGCTCGGTCCAGTGCCCTGGAGACCGCGGCGAGCTGGGTGACCACGTCTTTGCAGTCCCGGCCCTGCTCGATCATCGCGATCACGCCGGCGAGCTGGCCGTGCGCGCGGCGCAGCCGATTGAGTACCGAGGCGATGGCGTCTTCGTCGCCGACCATGATGTTTCTCCTTCTCTCACTTAGTCTTCACAATACCCCTTGGGGTATCATCCGCCGACTCCGTCCGCTCGTGGGCGAAACTGACGGTGGGCAGAATCCGGCGCAGCCAAGCCGGGGACCACCACGCGGCCCTACCGGTCAAGCGCAGCGCGACCGGCAGCAACACCAAGCGCACTACCACCGCGTCCAGCAGCACCGCGACGCCGAGGATGATGCCCATCTCCTTCGGCGGAAGCGGATCGGCCAGCGCGAAGGTGAAGAACACCGCGACCATGACCGCCGCTGCGGCGAAGATGACCCGGCCGGAGTGGGCCAGCCCGTCGATGCCCGCCGTCCGGGGATCTCGCGAGCGCTCGTAGTGCTCCTTGGCCGTGGCCAACAGGAACACGGTGTAGTCCATGGCGATGGCGAAGATCATCGCGAAGAAGAACACCGGTCCCCAACCGTCGAGGAATCCCTGCGGACTGAAGCCGAGCAGGCCCGCGCCGTGACCGTCCTGGAAGATCAGCTTCGCCACACCGAACGCGGCCGCAGTCGACAAAAGGCTGACCAAGGTGCCCAGCGCGGCGATGAGCGGCGCTTGCAACGCCACCAACAGCAGGACGAAGCCCAGGACGAGGATCACCCCCACGACGATCGGCAGATAGTCGTCGAGCGCCTGTTGCAAGTCGAGGTTTTCCGCCGGTGCGCCGCCGACGAGGGCATCGGCAGGCAGTCGCTCACGCAGGTCGTCGAGGACGCCGCCCAGCCGGTCGTCGGAAGGATCGACGGCGGGCAGCGCCTGCATCATGACCAGGCCGGAATCATCCGCGGCGGGCGCGGGCGGCGTGACTATGGCGATGCCGTCGGTCGTGGCTGCCGACTCGGCGCTGCGGACGGCCTCGGCCTCGGGGACGACGATCTGCAATGCGCCTGGCGCGCCCTCGCCGAGTTGACGCTGGACCAGTTCGTAGCCCTGACGCACGGGCGCGTCGGCGGGCACGACCTGGATCGAGGGCATCGCGACCTGCAATCCGGTGGCAGGCAACGCCAGCGCCACCAGCACACCGAGCCCCGCGAGCGCGAACGGCCACGGGTGATCGTGCAGTAGCTGCCCCCAGCGGGCGAACCGCGGCGAGCGATGCTGCTGACGGGTCGCGTACGGCAGTGCCGCGGCGTTGATCCGGCCACCCAGCGCGCCCAGCGCCGCCGGCAGCAACGTCAGCGTGGCGGCGAGCACGAACACCACCGCGAGCATGATTCCCACGGCCATGGTGCGCACCGCGGGCGCCGGAACCAGCAGCACCGCCGACAGGCTGACCAGCACGGTCAACCCGGAGAGCACGACAGCCTTGCCCGCGGTGGCCATGGTCTCGGCCACCGCCGAACGGGAATCGGCGGACTTGGTGAGCGCGTCACGGAAGCGGGCGACCAAGAACAGCGCGTAGTCGATGCCCAACGCGAGAGCGAACATCATGGCGAAGTTCATCGCCCACACCGAGATCGGCGTGAGGTGGTTGAGCAGCACCAGACCACCGGCCGAGGCGACCAGCCCGGCCACCGTCAGCAGCAGCGGAAGCCCGGCAGCGACCAGCGAGCCGAAGGCCAGCACCATGATCGCCAGCGTGACCGGCCAGGAGAACAGCTCTGCCTCGAGCATCGCCTCGTGGTTGGCCTTGTTGAAATCGCTCCACAACGCCGACGCACCGGTGGGATAGACCTCGACTCCGTCCCCGGACAGCGCGGTCAGCGCCGCCTTGTGCTCGTCGACGGCCTTCACCATGTCGTCGGTGGAGGCGTTCGCACCCGCGATCAGGATGCCGGTGTGGCCGTCCGGGCTGATCGTCATGCCCGGCTGCGGCGGGACGACGGCGCCGAAGCGGGAATCGTCCGCGAAGATCGCCGAGATCCGGCCCAATGTCTGCCGCATCGTCGGATCGGCGACGGTCTCGGTGTCGGAATGCACCACTACCTGCACCGCCGCCGACGAATTCCCGCCGAAGTGTTGCTGGGCCAGCTCACGGACCCGCACCGACTCCGAACCATCGGCCTGCCATCCGGCTCCGGCCAGCGAGGTGAACACGCCGGGCGCCGCCGCCCCGAGCGCCACCAGCGACAACAGCCACACCGCGAACACGATCCGGGCCCGCCCTGCCATCATCGCGCCCCATCGCGCCAGCAGGCCGCCGGGTCGCACCGCCTTGCCTGCGTCGACCCGGTCCTGCCCCATGAATGTCGTCGGCCGCATCGACGCTCCCTTTCCCTGCTGTACGAATCGCAGCACTCAACCTGCTCTGACATACCCCCGGGGGCATATCCGACTATACCCATAGGGGTATATAAGGCGTAGTGGCATACCCCACAGGGTTCGGAGATTCCCGATGACAGCAGCGAGGGGAGCAGACTCCGTGTGGGTGAGCAACCCGTGCTCACGAACGCAGTGACTGCCTCACCCGCGCCGCCTCACGGGTGAGGTGGTCGCGTTCCGGCGCGCTGGTGGCTGCTCGGGAGGCCTCGGCGTACAGCTCGGCGGCCTGCTCGAGGTCGCCGGCGCGTTCGAGGAGATAGGCGCGAACGGCGGTGTACCGGGGTAGATCGGAATCCACCTCGCTCAGCTCTGCCAAGCCGGCTTGCGGTCCGTCGGCCTCGCCGACGGCGACCGCGCGGTTGAGTCGCACCACCGGGCTACCCGTGAGGTGCAGTAGTTCGTCGTACCACTCCACGATCTGCACCCAGTCCGTCTCGGCGGCGCTCGGCGCATCCGCGTGCAGGGCGGCGATCGCGGCCTGCGCTTGGTATTCGCCCAAGCGGTCGCGAGCCAGCGCGGCTTGCAGAATCGTCACTCCTTCGGCGATCAGGCCGGTGTCCCAACGAGTTCGGTCCTGTGCACCGAGCGGCACCAGGCGACCGCCAGGGCCGAGGCGAGACGCGCGGCGGGCATGGTGCAGCAGCATGAGCGCCAACAGGCCCGCGACCTCGGGCTCGTCGGTGGAGCCCGCCAACTGGCGGGTGAGGCGGATCGCTTCGGCTGCCAGATCGACGTCCCCGCTGTAGCCCTCGTTGAAGACGAGGTAGAGGACGCGCAGCACCGTCGCCAGATCGCCGGGACGATCGAGCGGCAGCCCCGCGATACGCCGCTTTGCCCGGCTGATCCGTTGTGCCATGGTCGCTTCGGGCACGAGGTATGCCGTCGCGATCTGCCGCGTCGTCAGGCCGCCGACCGCGCGCAGCGTCAACGCGACGGCCGAGCCGGGCGACAGCGACGGGTGCGCGCACAGGAAATAGAGCCACAGCGAGTCGTCCGTGCCCGGCACCGGACCGGTCGGCGGCTCGACCTCCACAGCGAGTTCCCGCCCGCGCCGCGAGGTTTCGGCCCGGGCGACATCGAGGAACTTGTGCCAGGCGGCCGCGACGAGCCAGGCTTTCGCATCGCGCGGTGGATCGTCCGGCCAGCTTTGCAGCGCGCGGATCAGAGCCTCCTGCACGGCATCCTCGGCCGACGCGAAGTCGGCCCCGCGCCGGACGAGGACACCGATCACCGCGGGCACGAGCTCCCGCAGCAGAGACTCGTTCACTCGGTCACCGTGGGCAACGCGGTGAGGAACGGCCGCACCTCCAGCCACTCCTGGATCGGCTTACCGCCCGCACCGGGTGCCGCGGACAGCTCTGCGGCCAGCTCGAGTGCGCGCTCGTAGGTCTCGACGTCGATGACCATCCAGCCCGCGATCAGGTCCTTCGTCTCGGCGAATGGTCCATCGGTGACCGGCGGGCGGCCCTCGCCGTCCGAGCGGACGAACGCGCCCTGCGGGGAAAGCGCTTGACTGTCGACGAACTCGCCGGTGGCCTCGAGCCGCGCGGCGAAGTCCTGCATGTACTGCACGTGGGCCGCGAGTTCCTCCGGGGTCCACTGGTCCATCCGCACGTCGTTGACCGGTGCCGGTGCGCCTCGGTAGTGCTTGAGCAGCAGATACTTGGCCATCATCTTCTCCTCGGATCGGTAGTGCCCATTCTTGCCGCGTCGCTCTCAGGCGTGCTGACGTTCGGCCCGTCGCCGGATCAACTCCTCTACCGGGCTGGGCAGGGTGGTTTCGAAGTCGATGAGTTTCGCCCAAGTCGGGGTGACGACGATCCGGACCATGCCGTCGTAGAGCGAGCGGACCTCGGCCTCCCACTCGACGCGCTGCTCGGGTGTCATCTCGTAGCTGCCGTTCATCTGGAGATACTCGTCCGGGATGCCGTCGACGACGTCCAGATCGGCGCGCCCGCGGACGAGCAGCATCTTGGGCGGGTGGACCTCGGTGTCGATGGTCAGGGCAACCATCGGGTTCTTGCGCAGTGCGAATAATTTCGGAGCGTTCTTGCTGGTGCACAGAACGATCTCCGAGCCGTTCCAAGTGAAGGCGATCGGGATGCTGCGCGGTGTGCCGTCCGTGGCGACATAGGCCAGGCGGGTCAGGTCGCGGGCCAGCAGTTCCTGGCTGATCGGGCGGTTCAGGATCTCGGTGATCTCGGTCGGTCGCATGGTGATCGCTCCTACGTCGGGGTCGTCGAGCGACATGTCCGTAGCCGCTCGTATCCCTGGGACGGAGCCGACCGGACGTTCTCGACATCCGGAGCGCACCAATTCCGAAAATTTCTGGGCTCGATCGCCACGACACCGCACAACTAGGCTTGACCGGCGCGATCGTCATCCGCAGCCGCGCCCGCCCTATGCGCTCGCCGCGGAACAGGGTGCCGATCCGGTCGCCCGAGGTCTGCGGATCGGTGGAGGAGAGTGGCGGCAACTGCCGGTTCACGCGGCAGCCCATCGTGGCGAGGAACGGTTGGCAGCGCGTTCAGCTCGCCGAATTGCTTCGGCGTGACCTTGTGCGCCGACGGTCACGGGTTCCTGCTGGGCATGGGTGTGCGACCTGGCGCACCACCGTCTCCGGTCTCGGCCGGATCACCCGCGCCACGCTCGGATACTCACACGCCAGCCGGAACAGAAACGTCGGCGAACCGCCCGCGCCAGCAGGAAACGTCCAGTTCCGCGAACTCCAGCTGGCCCGACCCAACGAATCGCCCGCTACCAGGAGATAGGCCGAACATTGCTTTTTCGGCGCGGCAACTACCGGTACTCGAATCGATCGAACGGCATCGATCGCGCCAGCTCGCGTCCCCGCGCCACCGATTCCGCGGTGGACGGCCGATGCTCAGCGAACCCGCGCCCGCACCAACTCGCCCGCTGCGACCCGATAGCGCTCGGCGATCAAGCGGACCACCGCCGGGTGCACGCCGATGGGTTCGGCGACGCCGTCCGCGCCCGCCTCGTGCAGACGCTGCTGGAACAGACCGTGCGCGAGCAGATAGGAGGCGACGAACACCCGGTCCGTCCCCGCCGCGCGCAGTTCCGCGACGACCTCCGGCACCCGCGGCGCACCGGTCGCGACGTAGCCGATACGGACCGGAACGCCGAGGCGTTCGGCCAGCAGCGCGGCCGCGCGCCGGACATCCTGGCGGGCCCGGGCGTCCGAGGAGCCCGCGGCGGCGAAGACCACCGCGTCACCCTCACGCCAACCCGCGGCACGCAGACGCATCGCCATGATCCGCGCGAGCGCCGGATCCGGTCCCATGGCGGGCGTGACCGTCACCGCGGGATGGTCGCTCTCGGCGACCTCGCGCGGCACGTCCTGGTAGACGTGATAACCCGAGGCCAGGAACGCCGGAACCACCACGGCGGGCACGGATTCCCCGGCCGGGGTCACCAGATCGCGCAGCACTTCCGAAGGCGAAGGACCGAGGACGTCCACGAATGCCGTACGCACCCAGGGCGTCTCGGTGCCGGGCCCCGAAATCCCGGCACCGAGCTCCTTCGTCACGGCCTCGGCGAGCGCCGCGATCATCTGCACGCCCTTGGTGCTGCGGGTCCCGTGGGCCACGAGCACCAGGGCGGGCGCGGTCACCAGCTCCCCGCAGTCTGGATGTACCGAGGTGCCCGGGTCGGAATTCCGACACCGGGCACCTGCGGTCCTCCTGTCGCGGTGGGCCGTGGGTTGTTGTCGATACATTCCGCCGGGTCCAGCGCGAGCCGATACCCACGTTTGACCACGGTCTGGATCGCTTTCGGCGTGCCGAGTCCGGCGCGCAGCCTGGCGATGGCGGTCTCCACCGCGTGCGTGTCGTCCCCGCCGCCGGGCAGCGCGGCCAACAGGTCCTCGCGCGAGACGACCCGACCGGGCTGGCGGGCCAGCGAACGCATCAACGCCATCGGCGCTGGCGCCAGCTGACGCACCTCACCGTCGACCACTACGCACGCGCCGCGCACGCTGATGATGTGGCCTGCGGCGTGAATCCGGTTGGCCCGCCTGGGCAGTTCCTCGGCGACGTGGCGGGCCAGCGCGCCCAGCCTGGCTCGGCCCGGCATCGAGGTGGGCACCCCGAGTTCCTCCAGCGGGGCGGCCGTGATGGGGCCGACGCAGGCGGGCAGCACCCGGCCGCGCAGCGCGTACAGCAGCCCTTCCAGCAGCCCGGTCTCCTTGGCGCGCATCAACATCGACGCCACGGCGGGGGCGCTGGTGAAGGTGACGCAGTCCATGCCCGAAGTGACGATGGCCTCGATCAGGTGGTCCATCGGCCCCTGATCATCCGGCGGCACCCAGCGGTACACCGGCACCGGAACGACATCCGCTCCCGCGCAACGCAATACCTCGCAGAAGTCGGGCACCGGCTCCCACTCGGTGGTAGCCCCGTGCAACTGCACGGCGATCCGAACACCTTCCACGCCCTCGGCGAGCAGGTGATCGAGCACTTCGGCGGACGACTCGGAGGCGGGCGACCACTCTTCGCGCAGTTCCGCGGCGCGGATGGCGCCCTTGGCCTTCGGGCCGCGGGCGAGCATCCGGGTGGTCCCCAGCGTCGCGCGCAGGTCCTCGGCGAGACCCCAGCCCTCGGCGGCCTCCATCCACCCGCGGAAGCCGATTCCCGTGGTGGCCACGGTGATCTGCGGTGGATCGGCGACCAGCTGTCGGGTCACCCGCTCCAGCTCGTTGTCGTCGGCGAGCGGGATGATGCGGATGGCCGGTGCGGAAACGATGTTCGCGCCCCGGCGTTCCAGCAGCGTGGCGAATTCCTCCGCCCGGCGGGCCGCCGTGATGCCCACCGTGAATCCGGCCAGGCTCGCGCCCGCGTCAACTGTTGTCATTGGGTTCATCCATCCGAGGACGCGAGCGCGGTGGCCACCGGCTCGTTGGAAATCGAGACGATGCCGTCGTCCACGCGCACCGCGTACACCGGCAGCATCGCCGATTCGTCGTCCAGGCAATGCCCGTCGACCAGGGAGAAAGCCTGCTTCAGCAGCGGCGAGGCCACGACGGGCGCCCCGCCGCGGTCGCCGACGATCCCGCGCGACATGACCGCCGCCCGGCCGATCGGATCGATATTGCCGACGGCATACAGCATGCCGTTCTCCAGCAGGAAGAGGGCGGCCTGTCGGCCACCTTTGAGCAACACCGCAACGCCGCGGCCGGGAATCAGGTAGTCGAGTCGGCAGGCCTGCGTCCACCCAGTGGTGGTAGCTGCGGCGATGCCGGGGGTATCGATCACGGTCATCGGTGTCATCCTCCAAACGCCTTACTCATTGGTACCGACGTTCTGTTTCCATGCGGTTAAGCGGTCATTTCCCCTGCGTGGCGACCGGAACTTCCGGCAGTCCGAGCAGGACGGGAACTTTCCGCTCCCCGGATTCGTCGAAGGAAATCGTCGGATCGGCTTCCTCCGGGGCGTTGACGAACGACACGAAGCGAGACAGCTTCTCTTCGTCTTCCAACACCGCGGCCCATTCGTCGCGGTAGCCGGCGACGTGCTGAGCCATCGCCGCCTCCAAATCCTCGGCGATGCCGAGGCTGTCCTCGCAGACGACCTGCTTGAGGTAATCGATGCCGCCTTCCAGCGCCTCCTGCCACGGAGCGGTGCGCTGCAAACGATCAGCGGTGCGGATGTAGAACATCAGGTACCGGTCGATGTACTTGATCAGCGTCTCGTCGTCGAGTTCCCCGGCCAGCAGGACGGCGTGCTTCGGGGTGAGACCGCCGTTGCCGCCGACGTAGAGGTTCCAGCCGTTCTCCGTGGCGATCACGCCGACGTCCTTGCCGCGCGCCTCGGCGCATTCGCGGGCGCAACCGGAGACCGCCAGCTTCAGCTTGTGCGGCGAACGCAGCCCGCGGTAACGCTTCTCCAGCAGCACGGCCATGCCGACCGAGTCCTGCTGACCGTAGCGGCACCAGGTGGAGCCGACGCAGCTCTTCACCGTGCGCAGCGACTTGCCGTACGCGTGACCGGATTCCATGCCCGCGTCGACCAGCCGCTTCCAGATCAGCGGCAACTGCTCGACGCGCGCGCCGAACAGGTCGATGCGCTGACCGCCGGTGACCTTCACGTACAGGCCGAATTCCTTGGCCACCTCGCCGATAGTGATCAGCTGTTCGGCGGTGACCTCACCACCGGGCATCCTTGGCACCACCGAGTAGGTGCCGTTCTTCTGCAGGTTGGCCAGGAAGTGGTCGTTGGTGTCCTGCAGCCCGGCCTGCTCGCCGTCGAGGATGTGGTCGCTCGAGGTGGAGGCGAGGATGGACGCCACGGTCGGCTTGCAGATGTCGCAGCCGGTTCCCTTGCCGTACTTGGTGATCAGGCCGGAGAAGGTGCGGATGCCGGTGACCTGGACGATCTGGAACAACTCCGCACGCGACTGCTCGAAGTGCTCACACAGCGCCTTGGACATCTCCACGCCGGACTGCTCGAGCAGCTTCTTGAGCATGGGAACGCAACCGCCGCAAGAGGTTCCGGCGCTGGTGCAGCTCTTGATCCCGGGGATGTCGCAGGCGCCTTCTGCGATCGCCCCGCAGATCGCGCCCTTCGACACGTTGTTGCAGGAGCAGATCTGCGCGTCGTCCGGCAGCGCGTCGGCCCCGAGTTCGGCGCCCGCGGGCGAGATCAGCGCGGCCGGTTCGGCGGGCAGCGGGCGGCCGACCAGCGGACGCAGCGCCGAGTAGGCGGTGGCGTCGCCGACCAGGATGCCGCCGAGCAGGGTCTTCGCGTCATCGGAGACGACCAGCTTGGCGTAGGTGCCCTTGGCCGCGTCGTGCAGCACCACCGACAGCGCGCCCTCGGTGACGCCGTGCGCGTCACCGAAACTGGCCACGTCGACACCGAGCAGCTTGAGCTTGGTCGACATGTCCGCACCGGGGAACTCGCCCGCGCCGCCCAACAGGCGGTCGGCCACGATCTCCGCGGTGGTGTAGCCCGGCGCGACGAGGCCGTAGCACACGCCCTCCACCGCGGCACATTCGCCGATGGCCCAGATGTTCGGGTCGGAGGTCTGCAGGCCCAGGTCGGTGACGATGCCGCCGCGGGGACCGACCTCCAGGCCCGCGTCCCGGGCGATCTGGTCGCGCGGGCGGACACCGGCGGAGAACACGACCAGCCCGGCGTCGATCACCGTCTCGTCGGACAGGGTGACCTTGACTCCCTTGTCGGCCGCCTCGATCGAGGAGGTGCCCACACCGGTGTGCACGTGCAAGCCGAGGTCGGTGACCAGGCGTTCCAGGATGGCGCCGCCGCCCTCGTCTACCTGGGCGGGCATCAGCCGGGTGTTGTATTCGACCACGTGCGGCGTGAGCCCGAGCAGGCGAAGCGCGTTCGCGGCCTCCAGGCCGAGCAAGCCGCCGCCGACCACCACGCCCACCGCGCCGGGACCGGCGGCTTCGGCGGCCGCGCGGATACCGTCGAGGTCGTCGAGAGTGCGGTAGACGAAGCACTCGGGGCTGTCGTGGCCGGGCACCGGCGGCACGAACGGGTAGGAACCGGTCGCCAGCACGAGCGCGTCGTAGGCGAGGATGTCGCCCGAGGACGTGGTCACCTTGCGCGCGGCCCGGTCGATGGACTCGGCGCTCTGGCCCAGCCGCAGCTCGACCAGTTCGTCACCGGCGTACTCGTTGCCGGGCAGCGCGAGCGCGCTCGGGTCCCAGGCGCCGACGTAGGACGAGAGGCCGACGCGGTCGTAGGCGGGCAGCTGCTCCTCGCTGAGGATGATCACCTGCCACTGGCCTTCGGTGTCGCGCGAGCGCAGCGCCTCGACGAACCGGTGCCCGACCATCCCGTGGCCGACGACCACCGCGGTCTTGCGAGCGACTGTGGGGTTCATCTGTGGGTCCTCCTGGACTGGATCGGGTGTCAGGCGCGGGCCGAGCCGGCGGACGGGGACTGGGACTGACCGGCCTCGGCTTCGAGGACGAAGGTCTCGGCTTCGGTCACGACCTCGGAATCGGCGGGCAGGCCGCGCAGGCTGGGACGGCGCAGGAACACCGCCCAGACCACCAGGGCGCAGACCACGTAGAAGGCCATGAACACCCAGAACGCGGTGGTCGCGGACTTGGTGGACGCGTAGGAGGTGCGCAGCACCAGGTTGATGCCCACGCCGCCGAGTGCGCCGATGGCGCCGACGAAACCGATGAGCGCGCCGGAGGTGTTCTGCGACCAGGCCGCCCGTGCGGCGGGCGTGGCGTCCAGGCTTTTTGATTTCGCCTCGAACACCGACGGGATGATCTTGGTGACCGACCCGTTGCCGATGCCGGAGAGCACGAACAAGGCGATGAAGCCGACGACCAGGGCGGTCATCACACCGCCGCCCGCCACGCCGTTGTTGTTGTCGGCGGCCGTGCTGGCCACGGTGACCAGCACGGCCGCCGCCATCATGGCGCCGAAGACATAGAGGGTGACCCGGCTACCGCCGATGCGGTCGGCCCACTTGCCGCCGTAGGGCCGGGCCAGCGAGCCGAGCAGCGGACCGATGAACGCGATCTGCGCGGCGTGCAGCGTGGCCTGCGCCACGGTGTCGCCGCCCGCGCGGAAGCTGATCTGCAGGATCTGGCCGAAGGCGAAGCTGTAGCCGATGAACGAGCCGAAGGTGCCGATGTAGAGGAACGCGATGGCCCAGGACTGCGGCACCTTCAGCGCCGTGAGCATGTAGGACAGGTCGGCCTTCTGGTTGGGCAGGTTGTCCATGAACAGTGCGGCGCCCAGGCCGGCGATCGCGATCAGCACCAGGTAGACCGCGCAGATCAGCGAGGCGTAGCCATTGCCGAGGGTCGCGATGACCAGCAGGCCGATCAGCTGGATCACCGGGACGCCGATATTGCCGCCACCCGCGTTCAGGCCCAGCGCCCAGCCCTTGAGCCGCTGGGGATAAAAGGCGTTGATGTTGGTCATCGAGGAGGCGAAGTTGCCGCCGCCGAAGCCCGCGAACGCGGCGATCACCAGGAACGTCGTGTACGAGGTGCCCGGCTGGTTGATGAAGTACAGCGCGAGCAGCGTCGGCACCAGCAGCATCGCCGCGCTGAAGACGGTCCAGTTGCGCCCGCCGAAGCGCGCGGTCGCCACGGTGTAGGGAATCCGCAGGAACGCGCCGACCAGCGTGGGCATGGCGACCAGGAAGAACTTGCCCGCCGGGTCGATGCCGAACTTGTCGGTCGGCATGAACAGCACCATCACCGACCAGATCGACCAGACCGAGAAGCCGACGTGCTCGGCGAAGACCGACCAGATCAGGTTGCGGCGGGCGATGTCCTTGCCGCCCGCTTCCCAAGCGGCGACGTCCTCCGCATCCCAATGATCGAGATGCGGCCTGCGGATCTTCGTCCGTCCCAGCGCTTCCAGACGGTTACGCGTCAGCGTGCTCAACGGGGCCTCCCAAAGTCGGTTGGCCCCACGGTAGGAAATGGGTATTGCCGAAATGCTGCGCGAAATGACCGTCAAATCAACGGTTGCTCACGATTACCGGTTCCGGGAGGTGAGTTTCGGCCAAATGTTTCAGGCATGTGACGCAACAGTTTCCGTGCGTCACGAAAAGGCTTATCTCGAATTCGCCGACCGGTGAGGTGTGACGCGCGCTACTCCGTGCAATTCGAATGCGCCCATCCTGACCCTGTTCGCACAGCCGCGCAACCCGAACTGTGAGATTTCCGGCCGACGGCCGCGCGCGTCAATTCCAGGTGTCCTCGAGCACGCGCGGCTTGCATGCCTGCCACGCACCGGCCAGCAGCACCAGCACGGCGACGCCGAGCATCGCGAACGGAGCCAGCCAGCCGCCCGTGGCCGTGTGCAGCACGCCGAACAACAGCGGACCCACGCAGGCCACCGCGTAGCCGACGCCCTGGGTGAAGCCGGACAGCGCGGCCGACCCGGCAGGCGTGCGGGTGCGCAGGTTGATCAGCGTCAGCGCCATCGGGAAGGTGCTCGGACCGAGGCCGAGCACGACCACCCACAGGATCGGCGCCGCCATCGGCGCGACCAGCAGCCCGGCGAACGCGATGAAGAACAGCGCCGCGCAACCCACCACCACGGGGAACGGATTGCGGAATCGTGCCACCACGGTCGGCGCGCTGAGCGCGGCGACCAGGCCGACCACGGCGAACAGACCGACCATGGCTCCGCCGTACGCCGCGCTCGCACCGGCCTCGCTCAGGATCTTCGGCAACCAGGCGAACATCGCGTAGGTGGTGAGCGAGGTCATGCCGAACATGCCCGCCATGCCCCAGGCGATCGGCGAACGCCACACCCGCCCGCTGTGCGGCTCCCGCACCGGCACGGCCGTGCGGTCCGCGCCGTCGTGCCCGCGACGGCCGCGCAGCACCGCCACCCACGGCACCGCCGCGGCGAAGCCGAGCAGACCCCACACGCCGAGCGAGACGCGCCAGCCGTGCGCGTCCGCCACCGGGACCGCGGTGACGGCGGGCACGACCGTGCCGAGTTGCACCATCACTATGTAGAGCGAGCTGATCCCGGCCAGGCGATCCGGGAAGTACCGCTTCACCAGCGGCGGGATCACCACGTTGCCGATACCCATGCCCGCGAGGGCGAGCGCGGAGAACACCAGCAGTTCGGCGGTGCCCGACATCAGCACCCGGATCGACATGCCCGCGCCCGCCATCAGCATGGCCGTCAGCGCGGTGCGCTCCAGCCCGAGCCGGACCGCCAAGACCGGGGTGAGCAGCCCGGACAGCGCGAACATGGCGGTGGGGAGCATCCCGAAGACGCCGACAACGGCGGTGCCGTAACCGATTTCGGCGCCGATCCGCTCGGCGAGCGGGCTGAACGCGGTGACCGCGACTCGTAGGGTGAGCGCCGACATCACGATGGCTGCCAGGACCAGCGCCCGGCCCTCGATCAGCGCACGTCGACGGCGCTCGACCAGGACGGATTCCTGGCGAGCCTCGGTTTCGGGAAGGGTCGCAGACACCGAGAAATCATAGGATGACCGGATGAAGTGCGGCAACGATTTGTGATGGGCGGTACTCTGTCGAGGTGCAACCCGTCCGGCGCACCAGCCTCATCGCCCAGGTCACCGAGCAGCTGCGTGCCGAAATCCGTTCCGGCCGTTGGCCGATCGGCTCCCGCATTCCCACGGAGCCGGAGCTCACCGAGCTCACCGGCACCGGCCGCAACACGGTGCGCGAGGCCGTCCAGGCCCTCGTGCACGCCGGCATGCTGGAGCGTCGCCAAGGTTCCGGAACGTACGTGATCGCCGCATCGGACCTCGGCGGAACTCTCGGCAAATATTTCGCCGACGCCGAGGAACGCGACGTGCTGGAGCTGCGCCTCGCGCTGGACGTCACCGCCGCGGGCCTGGCCGCGCGCCGCCGCGACGACTCCGACATCGCGAACCTGCTGCGCCTGCTGGCCGAACGCGACAAGAAATGGGAAGACGACCCCGCTTCCGCGATCGAGGCGGACGTCCAGTTGCACCGCGCGATCGTCGTCGCCAGCCACAACGCGGTGTATCTCGAGTTCTACGATTCGCTGCTGCCCATCATCGAACAGGTCATCCGCGCGCGGACCGCCAAATCGGATGACTCCTATACCGACGAACACGCCGCGCTCGTGCACGCCGTGATCGACGGCGATCCCGAACGGGCCGCCTCCGCGACACGCTGCTTCCTCAACTCTCTCATCGCGGAATATCCGGACGCGCGATAAACGGCGTCAGGTAACCAAGTGGTCACCATTCCCGGCCGCGCAATGTGAGTCGGATTTGCCGGGAACGTCATCGAGGGCCACGGGGACGCAACAAGCGGCTCATACCTTTGTCTCGACCGTAGCTAGGCACTCGACAGCCGCCGGCGGCACTGCGCCGCGATGAGGGCCGGTCGAGCCGAATCGAGAGGAAGCCGATGACCGCCGTAGCAGCCACCGGCCAGCAGTCGCAGCCAACGACTTTCGAATATCAGAAACGTGGCCGGTGGCTCGACCACTGGGATCCCGACAATCCGACGTTCTGGGCATCCGGCGGTGCGAAAACCGCGCGGAAGAATCTGATCTTCTCCGTGTTCGCCGAGAATCTCGGCTTCAGCATCTGGGTCATCTGGGGCACCGTGGTGACCAGCATGGGCGCCGCCGGATTCGACTTCCTCGCCGGGCTCGGCAAGGGCAACCCCACCGCGGTGAGCAACGCGCTGCTGCTGACCTCCACCCCCACCCTGGTCGGCGCCGCGCTGCGCATTCCGTACACCTTCGCCGTTCCCCGATTCGGCGGCCGGGCGTTCACCGTCTTCAGTGCGGGGATGCTGCTGTTTCCCACACTCGGCCTGGCCTACTTCGTCAACCAGCCGGGCACTCCGATGTGGGTGTTCCTGCTGCTCGCGGCGCTGGCGGGCGTCGGAGGCGGCAACTTCTCCTCCTCGATGGCCAACATCAACTTCTTCTTCCCCGAGGGCAAGAAGGGTGCGGCGCTGGGCATCAACGCGGCGGGCGGCAACCTGGGCGTCGCCCAGACCCAACTGGTGCTGCCGTTGCTGATCACCCTCGGCACGCACATCATGGCCAAGGATCCGGGCGGCTATCGCTTCGGCATCACGCTCTCGGTGCTGGTCTGGGTGCCGTTCATCCTGGCCGCCGCGTTCGGCGCGCTGCGTTACATGGACAGCATCGGCACCGCCAAGTCCGATGGGAAGTCCTACCGGCGGGCGCTCACCAACCGGCACACCTGGGTGATGGCGATCCTCTACATCGGCACCTTCGGATCGTTCATCGGCTTCTCCTTCGCCTTCCCGACCCTCATCAAGGCCAACTTCCCGGACCTGGCGAAGATCGGCTGGATCACCACGCTCGGTAACCTCGCGTTCCTCGGCGCACTGGTCGGGTCGTTCAGCCGTCCGTTCGGCGGCTGGGTGTCGGACAAGGTCGGCGGCGCGAAGATCACCCTGTACGTCTTCGGCGGCATGGCGGTCGCGGTCGCGCTGATCATGGCCGGGCTGGAACTGAAGAGCTTCCCGCTGTACCTGATCGCGTTCCTGCTGCTGTTCGTGCTCACCGGCATCGGCAACGGCTCGACCTACCGGATGATCCCGACCATCTTCAGCGCGGAGTCCAAGAAGTACGCCGCCGAGCACGGCCTCGACCTCACCGAAGCCGCGGCCTCGGCCAAACGTCAAGCGGGCGCGGCGATCGGCGTCATCGGCGCGGTCGGCGCCTCCGGTGGCTGGCTGTTGCAGCAGGCGCTGCGGTTGTCCAACACCCACCTGCACAGCATGGCCCCCGCGTTCTGGGCCTACGCCGGTGCGTTCCTGGTGATGGCGGCCATCACCTGGTGGTTCTACCTGCGGTCCTCGTTCGCCATCCAGCGCGTCCCCTCGCTGGCCTACGCGAACGTCTGACCCTCCGCCTGTCCCGCGGTCCGGACCCCGCGGGACACGGGCGTCACATCCGCCGCCCCCCTCCGGCGGAGCCGCCCACCCCACAACCGAACGTCCGCCCGTCGCCCGGGGCCAGATCCCGGGTCCGGCAACGGGTCCCGGCCTGCACCGGGACGACGGGCGGGCGTTCGGTTATGTCCGAGAAGAGTTCGGGTCAGTACGGTAAATGGACCCCGTCGCGCACTTCCTTGACCGTTCTGGTGATCATCTGTTGCAGGGTGGCGGCGATGCGCTCGGCGGTGGTGGGTTTGATCGTCAGCAGATCCGCGCCGAACGTGACGTAGCGGCCATCATTTTCGACGTCGTTGAGCTGGAAATCCTTGCGGCCGTGCGTATGCCGGTTGTCGACGCTACCCATCGCGTAAACGCCGACGTGACCGATCAACGTCATTGCCCGGGTGAAGAACCGCTCGAACTCCTCCCGCGGCGTCGGTCGCCAAGCGTCGCGGACCGGCGGCCTCGGCCGCGCCAACTCCTTCGCGGAAGCCTGCAACTGTTTCCCCTGCCCCGGGCCGCAGACGGGGAAAACGTCGACCACGGCCCGCGCCACCGCACCGGCGGGTAACAGCGTCAGCACCACGTCACCGCCGTGTTCGGGGTCCGGTCCCGGTTCCTGCACCGCGACCGCGCCGTGCTCGTAGTGCACCCCCGCATGGGCCCGCAGCCTGCGATTGCGACGCTTACCGGCGAAACCGGCCACTTCCACCCGGGCCTCCGGCGCCAGCAGCACTTCCACCGCACGCAACAACTCGTCATCGATGCGCGGGCGCAGCGACTGCGCCGCCGCCTGCCGCAACCGCAGACTCTCCGACCGAAATTCCGTCATGTACTGGTGCTGCAAGGGATACGGCAGCACATCCCGGCCGGTGGACTCCCACAGTGTCCGGAATTCGAGCGCGGTGAACCGCCAGTTCTGCACCTCGGGCATCAGCGACGTCCTTATCGCGGGTTGTCCCCGATGACCGGCGGCACCGTCCCGGGCAACTCGTCCAATCCCATGAGCTCATTGCCGTGCTCCTGAGTGATCAGGTAATCCGGAATGCCCTTGGTGGATTCCTCATCGGACTTGCCGCCGCGCGCACCGGGAGCCATTCCGCCCATTCCGCTCGTACCGGCGCGGCCGGGAGAGGTGCCGGTCCGCGCGGCGGCCGGAACCGCGTTGGTGCTGTTCGGTGTGCCTTTCGACGGCACCGAGACACCGGGTGCACCGGGACCGGTCGGACTTCCCGGACTGCCGGGTGTGCTCGAGTGCGGACTGCCGGGACTGCTCGGCGATGTGCTCGTAGGAGTCGTCGAGGCAGGCGTTGTCGAAGAGGGCGTGGTGGAAACCGGTGTGGTCGAGTCCTGCGTAGTCGACGCCGGGTCGGTACTGGTCGACTCCGATGTTTTCGAGGCGTCGTCCGAGGGTTGGTTGCTCGACTGAGTCGTCGGGTCCTCGGTGGAGTTCGTACCGGAGGGATCCGAGCTGGGCGACGAAGTTCCCGACGGGTTACCGGTGCCAGTGTTCGTGCCTCGCGGGCCGCTGCCGTCACCGATGCCACCCGGATTCGCGGTGGTCGCCGGACGCGGAATCACCGGCACATTGGTATCGGACTCCATCACGACCGGAGCGTAGACGGTTCTCAACACGCGAACTGCCTCGGTCTTCGTGTTGTACTCGGCCACATCGTCATTGCGCCATCCCCGCCCGGCGACGAAGGCGAGAGCGTTGCCGATTCCGCTGCGATGTTCCGGCGCGTGCGGGACCAATTGCTTGGTCGGCTCCAACCCGGTCAGCAATTCGGCCAGCTTGTTGCCGGTCAGCCGGGCCGCGTTCGAAACCTGGGCACCTTGGGCGGCATAGTCGCCGACCGCACTCGCTGCGGCATTGCGCGCCTCACCCCGCCACACACTGTCGTCGGTAGCCCGCGCCATGGCTTTCGTAAAGGTGTCCAGAGAGGTTTGGTGCCGGTCGGCGATGGTGTTCCACGCGGTCACCAGGTCGCCGACCGCTTTCAAATCGATCTGATCGACCTTGCCACGCAGCGTCGCGATATCGTGCCGCTCGAACTCGTCCGCGTCGAGAACCTCCCTCGGCCGGAATTCGCCCTGGAACCCGACACCCGCAGCGCGGCTCCGTACGCCGTCGCGCTGCTGGTTGTACTTGTCCTGCACCCCGGCCACATCGACGTCCGGCTGCAACTCCTCACCCGATATCCAATTGGTGACGTTGCGAAGCATCGTCGAACCGAGTTCCCCCATATCGAAGACTCGCAGAGAGTCGAACGGGTTGCCCATCAACGCACCTGCTCGGTGGTGTTCGTGAACTGCGTCGCGTTCTCGATGTCCTGCCCGGTGATCCGCTTGAACGAGATCGCCATGACCTCACGCATGTTCTTCACGGTCTCGATGTGTTCGAGGATGATCTGGTCGATCGAATTCGGGTCACCCGCTGCCTGCTTCAGAAATTTCTTGACCAGGTCTTCCGCCATTTTGAAATCACCGAAACCCAAGACGTTTTGAGCGTTCCCCGCCAAGCTGCGCAGAGATTCCAGTTCGGCTAATCGCAAGTCGCATGCTTGCGCACAGAGAAGTGCGGCGTTCTGGTCGTCAAGGTACAGTTCTCCGGCTTTAGCTTGGCCAGCAAGCCGACTCCAGACCGATGTATTGTCCTCACTCATGCGTCCCCTCCCAATCAACGCGGTAATGTGGGCACAATCGACTCGCCGACGCGATAGAGAACCTTGCACGGATCCTCGAGATCATCCCGACTTGCCCGGCCCTGTACCCTCAATTGCACGACTCCCTGGGCCGCCGGGAACAAAACATCGCAATCAAGATTCTTGGACGCGCCCTCGACTCTGAATTGCCGCCCCTGACGACCTGCGACCGTGACGTCCTCGAAGTCGACGTTCCCGGGCTTCCGCTCGAACTCCGACACAGTGCGACCTGTCGAGAACACCGTGACGAAGTACTTGGGTCCGTCCCACCTGCAGATCTCCCAGCCGGACTGGTGCACACCAGCGATGCCGGACTCCTCGGTTTTCGGATCGACGCCTGCAGCTCGCAAAGCTTCATCGGGAATTCCCGTACAGGGATTGAACAGAGCCTGTGTCGCTGTGGTGCTGGAACCCGTCGTGGGTGATCCGCTCTTGGTGTCTTCACATCCCACGACGCCGGTCGCCAGCGCACCGATGAGCAGTGCCAACAGGATTCGACGACTCATCCCCACCCTCTCGACCCGTAACGACTCAAGTGTGCCAACAGTAGCAGACGGCCCGCCTGACCCTCCCTGCCTGCACTGGTCGCGAAGGTGTCCTGCGTGTGGCCGCGTGACGCGGCAGTGAGCCGTGTCTAGAGAGCCTTTCCGCATTGGGACACAGGGAGTTCGGAGCCGGTTCTATGGTGGCAGGGCAGTAACGAGATGGACGAAAGCTAGGACATAGGACTGAGTTCGACGAGTATTCGAAGGGGTTGGAATCATGAAGTTCGGCAAGATCGTGGCCGGGTTTGCGCTGGCCGCTGCCGCAGTCTCTATCGCACCCGCCGTCGCCTCCGCTGACAATCCGGAATTTCCGCGCAACGGTGTTATCCCGCCTGGTACCTATCACATCGGGCGCGGTCCCTCCAATGTGATCGGGTCGCCGATCGAGAACTGCGATCTGCAAGTCTTTGTGGATGGCAGGACGGTGGAGTTGGTCTGTGGCGGGTCCAGCCGGGGAGGGCATCAGACGCCGGTCGGCTCGGACGAGACGTATGTTTCGTTCGACTTCGTGCCCTTCGGGCTCGACCTGCATGACATCGACCCCCGGCAAGGGCTTTGGAGCGGAACGGTGAATATCGCTGGGACTCCGATTATTGCCCCGTACCCGCTGGCAGCGGTCTGGCTCAGCCGCCGTTGAACCGGACGCACCGTTAGCGCTTGACCTGCGTCATCGTCCGTGAGGAAACAGCCCGGACCTCGGCTACGGAGCCGAGATCCGGGCTGTCTGTTGTCTACGCCGACTCACAGATCAGAGTGCCAGTCGTAACGCACGCGGTGAAGGAGTCCCATTGGCCCGGAGCGAAGATCAGCGCCGGACCGGTCGGGCTCTTTGAATCACGGACACCGACGCGTCCGGCCTCGAGCCACGCGACCTCGACGCACGCATCGGCCTCACCACTGTGGGCAGACTTGAACCACTTCGCTCCAGATAGGTCGATGATCATTGTTCGCATCTCCTGGTCATATTCCTGAGCAAGTCTCTCGATCGTCCCTCTTCAAGTTCGGCATGGCGGCCGGAGTCCCGGCACTTGTCTGTTCGCTCCCACTGCCGCACAGATCAGAATGACTGGTTGAACGCACCATCCGCGACGCATACGGTGAAGGCGTCCCATCCTCCCGGGGTAAAGGTCAAAGCCGGTCCGGTCGGGTTCTTCGAATCACGGACTCCGACATGACCAGAGTCGAGCCAAGCGACTTCCACACACGATTCGCCACCACCGCTGTGGCTCGACTTGAACCACTGCGCTCCGGGTAGGTCGCTGGTCACTGCTCGTATCTCCTTGCCATGGTTCGCAGTAAATCTCTCGATGGTTGTTCTTGCAGAGCAGCGCCACGGACGGCCTCAAAGATGTCCCGAAATCGCGCTACGTCGTCATCTTCCTCGAAGATCATTGTGCCGACGGCACCTTCCGTGTATACGACCGACGGCTCGTTGTGCAAAAAATCGATGATTATGTATGGCGGTATCGCCGACCCCGCTGGGAAGCCAGCAGTGAACGGCACGACCCGTATCGAGACGTTCTCCTGCGCACTCAAATCCGCAATATGATGATGCTGCCGCGCCATAATTCGAGCTGAGCCGACCACAGTCCGTAGCACCGCCTCATGCAGTAGGAACTCCGCTCGCATCGGCCTGTGGCGGCGGGTGAGTATCGTTGATCGCTTCACTCGCAGAGCCACACGTCGCTCGATCTCATCCATAGTGGAAGTCGGCGGATACGCTTCCACGTTCCGTGCATAGTCGGCGGTCTGCAGAAGTCCAGGAATGACCAACGACTGGAAGAAGTGAAGCTCTGTTGCTGCCGCCTCCAACTGCAAATACGTGTTGAAGCCGGGGCGGATCAGGCTGCGGTAATCCTGCCACCACACCTTCGTACCGGAGTGGACCACGAGCGACTTCAAATATTCCGTCCGCTCCTCCGGCAGCCCGTAGTACTCGCAGATGAACTCGATGTCCCGAACCTTGATCTTCTCGTTCTGCCCCAGTTCCAGCCGTCCGAGCGCGGATCGGCTGATCTCCAGGACCTCGGCTACCTGCTCGAGGGTATAGCCGTTGGCCTGACGTGCGTCGCGCAGTGCGCGGCCCAACTGGCGACGCGGCAGCGTCGTCCGGCCGACGTCCGACTTGGTACCGACCATTTCCGTTGCGTCCTCCCCTGCTGTCCCACGGTGTGACCTGCTTTTTCCCACGGCGAGAATCGACATCCGCGCACTCGGGAAGCGCTCAGCGCGAATGCGCCGATTGCCGGGCACCGGTCGATTCGAGCTCCCCGTCGTGAGCACGTTCGCAGCATATGCACATGGCCGAAGAACACGGAACAGAACTCGAATTCGTCACGAATTCCCGCGCACCGGCGCCGGTTACGTGCGATCAACAGCCGACGAGTCACGGCATCGGGCCGCACCGGCCTGGGCGTCGCGAGGCCACGGACGGCCTCCTCGTTCCGCCCGGAATCTGCCGTCGCGCCGATGTGCAGTTGGCGCACGAGCAGATGCGGGCGCACCTGACTTGCCGGATCGGGCGGTGTGCGTGGAAGGCGGCGGCGTACCGCACACTCGTCATCACCGGTCGGCTGATACCGCAGGCGGTGAGCCACCGGGAACGCGCCGCCGCCCGAGGACTCCGGTTCCCGTCCCATGACGGACACGACAACGCCGACCGCGCTCTCGACGTGCGCACGATTCAGGCTGTGCTGGAGCAATTGTCGGCGTTGGCGGCCCCACCGGAATCCTTCCGGGGGTGAGCCGATTGCATCGGACCACAACGGGAACCGCACAGGCCGGCTGGCGGATGGTGGGCAGTCGCATCGAAATCGCGTTCTTGCGTGACGAAGCCGATCCCACACCCGCCTACCGGCTGCGCAACAACGGCGACACCGTGCCGATCCCGCTGGGCGAGAACGGATTCGTCGCCTTCGATGAGCGCGCGCTGCCGGATCTGGCACAGGTCCGCGAATGGTTCCCGCGCCACTTCCGGCTGTGGGACGCGGTGCGCATCGAGTTCTGGGACATTCTGCTGCCCGCACACGGAGCACGCACCACGGATCCTCCCCGACCGCCCCAGCCGGGTGAGTTCGCCTGACCGATTCCACGCCCCCTCCAGAGAGCGAAAATGCCCGATCGACGAAATCGACCACAGGACAAGTCGCGCAAGCCGACGAGTTCCGCCATCCGATACCCGCCCAGCGCCACGATCGATTCGCTACTCGCGGCCATGCTGGCCGAGCGTCGCGCAGACGCCGCCGACAGCGACACCGTGCATTTCTGGGGATTCGCCCGCACCGGAAGCGCCACCGCGCACGACGCGGCCCACACCCCGACGGTCCTCGATCCCGACGCCGAACGGTCTCCCGTCCTGGATTCGGCCGAATGGCTGATCCGACGATTCACCGGCCGCCTGTGGGCGTTCGGGCTCGCCTACCTGACGGTGGGCGAGATATTCACCAGCCCGCACGAGGCGATGCAGGCCGCGGCCGCGGGCCGATCGAGTGAACGCGCCACCGCCGATCCCATCTGCGCGGCAACGATATTCGACGCCCGAGGACGCACCTACACGTCGCTGACGTACACCCACCTGCCCGAACTCGGACCGACGCCCACCTCGGTGGGCGATACCCGCCAGTGCACCGACGCCTGGATAGCCCTCTTCGACCAGCGCGCCGTAGCGGCGCATGTGTGGGCGGCGGCCATAACGCTCGATCCGTCCGCGAACCGCGCCGCCATAGCCCGCCTACGGGGTCACTGAAAAATCGCGTTGGCCGCGCCTGCACGCGTTGTTATGGTGTGGTCGTGAATTCCCCGGAGTCGTCCAGACGGTAGCCGCCCGGCATACGCGCCGGGCGGCGTTGTGAATGCGAAACCGCTGGTCGTAGCGCGACCGAGTGGTTATTTCGCAACGCCGGACAAAGCTGGTCTCTCCGCGGAGGGTGACGGTTCACCCGATTTCCGCGACCATCTCGGGCGCTTTGTCGCGCCCTGTATCCGGGGGAGTTCCTTTTATGCCCATTGTGGTGTTCGTGCTGGCTGTCGCGGTGTTCGCGCAGGGCACGTCCGAGTTCATGGTGTCGGGGTTGCTGGAGGCGATCGCCGTCGATGTCGGAGTCACGCTCGGCACCGCCGGTCTGCTGACCTCCCTGTTCGCGGCGGGCATGGTGCTCGGCGCGCCGGTGATGGCGATGGCGGCGGGCAGGTTGCCGGTCCGGCACTCGATAGCGACGTTCTTGGCGGTGTTCTGCGCTGCTCATGTCGTCGGCGCCGTGACCAGCGAGTTCACGGTGCTGCTGATGACACGGGTCGTCGCGGCGGTCGCCAACGCGGGATTCCTGGCAATCGCGCTGGCCGCTCTGCCGCACTTGGTCGGCTCGTCCATGGTGGGTCGCGCGACCTCGGTGGTGGTGTCCGGGGTGACCGTGGCGTGTATCGCGGGGGTACCGGCCGGCACGGTGCTGGGGCAGGTCTGGGATTGGCGTATCGCGTTCTGGGCTGTCGCGATCGTCAGCGGGGCAGCGGTGATTCCGGTGTGGGCGATGGTGCCCCGTACGGCTCGCACCGGTGATCGCCCGGCCATAGGTGAGTCCTCTTTGCTGCGGGAGTGGGCGGTACTCGGCGAACGGCCGGTACTCACCTCGGTGCTGGTCGCGGTGCTGGTCAACGCTGCGACGTTCGCGGGATTCACGTTCCTCGGTTCGATCACCGCAGGGCTCTCCACAGCGGACAGCCGCTGGGTTCCGATCGTGCTGGCCTTGTTCGGCATCGGTTCGTTCGTCGGCGTGACGGTCTGCGGCCGCCACAGCGACCGTCATCGCGAGCGGATCGTCACTGTGGGAACGAGTGGTCTCGTCGGAGTGTGGTTACTGGCCGCTCTGACCGCGCACGTACTGCCCGGCGTCGCGATCATGGCGACAGTGTCCGGGGCGGTCGCGTTCGGAGTGGGATCGACACTGATCACGACGATCGTGCAGACCGCGGCGCCCGCCGCGCCCCGGATCGCGGGCGCGCTGGCCACCACGGCGTTCAATATCGGCGCCGTGCTCGGCCCCCTCACCGCCGCCGTGGTCGTCGACCACACCGGTCAGCCCGCGAAGGCGTTGTGGTGTGGCACGGTTCTCACACTCGCCGCGGCCACGGTCGTGCGGGCGACGAGGCAACCGGTCGCATCACCGGCGGCGACCGCCGCGGCAGGCGACCCGCTCGAGTAATGCTGGCGAATTACCGCTAATAGACTTGACGAACGGAGGATCGAGATGTCACTATAAATATGGGAAGACACAGGAAATGGCGTGTCTTCTTTCCTGTTGTCTCTCGACATCGGTCGAAATCGGGTGTAATTTAGGGCTTCGCGCCGGGTCGCGTGCTGTCCAACTCTCGAAATACGAATTGACCGTGGAAAGTGGCACAGTCTGCGTGCCACCTTCTACCCGTTGTTGTCGAGTCATGTTCGGACACGGTCCAGCACGGTGCGCCATGTGAATTACCGCCCACAGGACAAGCAGATACCGTGACGCCCACGCGAACGTATGGGCGTCACGAGGTGCTGGAAGGACGCATCTTGACAGTCTCGAGTCAGACCGACGTCTATGCCGCAACGCCCGCCGATTCCGGAGTCTCCCCCTCGCCGAAACGGCTCTCGTTCGCGAAGATCCGTGAGCCCCTCGAAGTGCCGGGCTTGCTGGAAGTCCAGACCGATTCGTTCGAATGGTTGATCGGCACGCCCGCCTGGCGCGAACGGGCAACCGCGCGCGGCGAATCCGGCGCCGGTGGATTGGCGGAGGTGCTCGCGGAGATCAGCCCGATCGAGGACTTCTCCGGCTCCATGGCGCTGACGCTCTCCGATCCGCGCTTCGAAGAGGTCAAGGCCTCGATCGATGAGTGCAAGGACAAGGACATGACGTATGCGGCTCCGTTGTTCGTGACGGCGGAGTTCATCAACAACAACACCGGTGAGATCAAGAGCCAGACGGTCTTCATGGGTGATTTCCCGATGATGACCGATAAGGGCTCGTTCATCATCAACGGCACCGAGCGGGTCGTGGTGTCGCAGTTGGTGCGTTCGCCGGGTGTCTATTTCGACCACAGTGTCGACAAGGGCACGGAGAAGGACTTGCACAGTGTGCGGGTCATCCCGAGCCGTGGCGCGTGGCTGGAGTTCGATGTGGACAAGCGCGACACCGTGGGTGTGCGCATCGACCGCAAACGCCGCCAACCCGTGACGGTGCTGCTCAAGGCCCTCGGCTGGACGAGTGAGCGGATCGTCGAGCGCTTCGGCTTCTCCGAAGTGATGATGACGTCCCTGGAGAAGGACAGCACATCGGGCACCGATGAGGCGCTGCTCGACATCCACCGCAAGCTGCGTCCGGGCGAGCCGCCGACGAAGGAGTCCGCGCAGACCCTGTTGGAGAACCTGTTCTTCAAGGAGAAGCGCTACGACTTGGCGCGCGTGGGCCGGTACAAGGTCGACAAGAAACTCGGCATCCGCAGCGGCGGCTCGCCGGCGCTCACCGAGGACGACATCGTCACGATCATCGAATACCTGCTGCGCCTGCACGCGGGCGAGAAGACCATGACCGCTCCCGGCGGCGTCGAGGTCCGGGTCGAGGTCGACGATATCGACCATTTCGGCAACCGTCGGCTGCGCACCGTCGGCGAGTTGATCCAGTCCCAGGTCCGGCTGGGGCTGTCACGGATGGAGCGCGTGGTCCGCGAACGGATGACCACTCAGGACGTCGAGGCGATCACGCCGCAGACCCTGATGAACATTCGTCCCGTCGTCGCGGTGCTCAAGGAGTTCTTCGGAACCTCGCAGCTGTCCGTATTCTTGGATGAGCGCAACCCGCTGGCGAGCTTGACCCAGAAACGCCGTCTCTCGGCGCTGGGCCCGGGTGGTCTGTCCCGGGAGCGCGCCGGTCTGGAAGTCCGCGATGTGCACTACAGCCATTACGGCCGCATGTGCCCGATCGAGACTCCGGAAGGGCCGAATATCGGCCTGATCGGCTATATGTCGGTGTACGCGCGGGTGAATCCGTTCGGCTTCATCGAGACGCCGTACCGAAAAGTGGTCGACGGCAGGGTCACCGACGAGGTGGACTACCTGACCGCCGACCAGGAAGACCTGCATGTCGTGGCGCAGGCGAACGAGCCGCTCGATGCCGCGGGGCGTTTCGTGAACGCGCGAATCGCGGTGCGCCGCAAGAATTCCGAGGTAGAGCTCGTCGGATCCGCCGAGATCGACTATATGGACGTCTCGCCGCGCCAGATGGTGTCGGTCGCGACGGCGATGATCCCGTTCCTCGAGCACGACGACGCCAACCGCGCCCTGATGGGCGCGAACATGCAGAAGCAGGCGGTTCCGCTGATCCGCTCGGAAGCGCCGCTGGTGGGTACCGGTATGGAGTTGCGCGCGGCGGTCGACGCCGGTGACGTGGTGGTCAGCGAGAAGGCCGGTGTGGTCGAGGAGGTCTCCGCCGACTACGTCACCGTCATGCACGACGACGGCACCCGCAAGAGCTACCGGATGCGCAAGTTCAACCGGTCCAACCAGGGCACCTGCTCCAACCAGCGTCCGATCGTGGACGAAGGCCAGCGAATCGAGATCGGTCAGGTCATCGCCGATGGCCCCGCCACCGAGAACGGTGAGATGGCTCTGGGTAAGAACCTGCTGGTGGCGATCATGCCGTGGGAGGGTCACAACTACGAGGACGCGATCATCCTGTCGC
>NZ_JBITBU010000015.1:0-209847 GCF_044452545.1 Nocardia sp. NPDC051900
TACTCACATAATATCCTCATATTATACCCGGTGCCGCGGCGGCTCCTCGCCCACCTCGCCGTCACGCTCGCCGCCGCGGGCGCGCGCGCCCCCCCCCCCCCCCCCCCCCACGACCCCAAGACTATCCCGGCCATGGCGACGGGCTCGCGGCGAATCGTCCGGTCGGCCATGCTTCGCCGGGAATAAGATGATGTTGTCACCGCGTGCGGTGTGCGGTCGAAGTCCGCTTCGATCGCCGGGATCAGGTGAGACGCTGCAGGTAGGAGCATACTTACGCGATGAACGAATCGGGCGACTCAACCGTGGACACGGCCGAAGGCACCATAGCCCGGGTAGTCGGTGCGGGGATCCCGCAAGCCACGGGAAGCTTCCGGTTCTGGTTCGCCGACCAGCACTGGGAGTGGTCGGACGAGGTCGCCGCGATGCACGGCTACGGACCCGACGCGGTGACGCCGACGACCGAGTTGCTGCTCGCGCACAAGCACCCCGAGGACCGGGATCACGTCGCGGAGGCGATCGAGAAGTCGGTGCGCAACGCCCAACCGTTCTGCAGCCGTCATCGCATCATCGACACCGCGGGTGTGCCGCACCATGTGCTCGTACTGGGCGACACCATGACCGACAAGAACGGCACCGTGGTCGGCACCGCGGGCTACTACGTCGACCTGACGGCCACCATCGCCGAGGACCGCCAGGATCTGCTCGACGACACGCTGCCGCGACTCGTCGAAGCGCGCGCGCTGATCGAGCAGGCCAAAGGCGTGCTGATGCGGGTCTACCGGATCAACGCCGACCAGGCATTTCACGTATTGCAGTGGCGCTCGCAGGAGACCAACGTCAAGCTGCGCGACCTCGCCGCCCAGCTCATCGCCGAAATCGACCGGCTGCCCCCGGCTCCGCCCGGGGTGCAGACCGCCTTCGACCACATGCTGCTCACCTTGCACGAGCGCATCCCGAAGTCGTAGGGAGCGGTCCTAGTGGTCGCGCAGCACGGCGCCGACCCCGTCGTGCAGGGCTGCCACGGCGTCGACAAGGACGATCTCGGCCCCGATCGCCAGAGCGGCCACCGGCAGCGCCTCGTCGGCGCGGCGCATCTCACCGGCCGAGCCGTTCGTGGCCGGGCCGATCAGGGGGTTCGGGGCGGACCCGGCCAGCACCAACCGGTCGCCAAGCACCCCGCGATCGAGCAGTAGCCGCTCCACCGTGGCGGCGCGCAGCACGCTGGTGGTCGCGGCCAGTCCGGCCACCGCCAAGCCGTCCGGGCGCTCGATCTCGGCGGCGAAGCGCTCGAGGACCCGGCGTCGCCGCCGCGCCGCCACCCGGTGCAGAATCTCGCGGACCTCGGCGTCGAGCGCATCGGGGTCCGAACCCGGTGTCAGCGTGCCGGTTTCGGCGTCGATGACGTCCCTGCCCTTCGCATCGAACACCGCCCGAAGTTCCGCACGTGCCAAGGCTTCCCCGGCGAGCACGACGACCTCCGCGCGCACGGTATCGGCGAGCCGGTCCAGCTCGCCCGCGAACTCGCGGACGTCGCGTCGCGCCGTGTCCTCGATCCGCTGCCGGATCGTGCGGTGCGACCAGTCGTCGCGCCGAGGCTCGAGCACCGGATGGCCGGCGCTGCGGAGGGTGTGCCTCGTTTCGCTGCCGTGGCCGTCGAGTCCGTACAACTCCGAGCCCACTCGGCCCACGAGGGCGACGACATGCGGTACTTTCTCCGCCTGCGCCTCGATCAGCGGCAGCAGGTAGGGCAGGGGCGACACCCGGACGGTCTCGATGTCGGGCGGGCTCGGTAGACGTTCGTCGGCGAGCACCTCGGTCTCGTCGGCGATGAGCAGCCTGCCGCATCGCCCCCGCGCAGGTGGGTGCAGTTCGATCGCCTGGGCGAGCAGCCTGCGGATGCGCGGCCGGGCTCCGCTGCGGTCCAGTTCGGCGTCGATCGAACGCCAGCGCAGTTCGGTGCCGCGCGCCGCGTCCTCGGTGTCGTGGGAACTGTCGAAGCAGACCGATACGAAGGGCCCGTGCTTATGGATTATGCGGCGGAGGTCGGCCATCGGTATCACCTGGGCATCCCTGGCCGCGAAGGTCCGTGCCGGTGGTCGTCGGAAACCATCGGCGACCACTCGGTCCGTGCCGCTCGGCGCCAGGTGACTTCCTCGTGTGTGCCGACGGCTTCGGTTCGGTGCACCACAATCGGCGGGTACCCGGGCGTGTCGAGCCGAATCAGCGAACGCAGGTGCTCGGGCGCGGCGCGTTCGTGTGGGAGCGCGCTGCCACACGAGTTGTAGCCGAGGAATTTACGAAGCCTTCCGGGCTTCGTGGTCGGGTGTGACGATGCGGGGAAAGCTCCGCGGCTCCGACCGGAGCAACCGCCGCCGCTACCGCGCCGCGTTCCGGAGTCGCGTACACGCGGCCGAGGCCGATCACTGTCAGCGCGGCGGCCGTGGGTGAAGGCGACGAGTTGGCCGCGTGTGTTTCACCACCCGGTGCTTTTTCGGTTTCGTGTAAGAAACCCGGTCGAACCCGCTATTTCCACTGTTCAGCGCCGAAAAATGTAAACAAGCGACCGCTTGGTGTCCAGATCGTAAACCGAAAAGAGCGGTTTGTTTCACGTCGGCTGTGGTAAATGTGGGGTGTATCGGATCGACAGCGCGGTCATCCGATAAAAAGGGGCGAGGAACCCGCGCTGCTCGACGTTCAGCCGATTCGACGCGCTCTGTCGCGAAACTACCGGCGCGCACGGACACGAGGGCTCTCCGCAAGTATGTGTACGGCTACGTGCACCAGCGCAGAGGAACGTCATCGTGATCGAGAAACCCGAAGCGCCCGTCGCGGACGACGAAGAACGAGATCGGATCGTATGGCCCGACCCGAGCCCGCTGAGCAGTTGGTGGGCCGAAGTCATGGCGCATCGCCGGATCACCCGGCCACACGCCTCGGCCGCCGACCCGCGGCACAACTGACGAGCCGCGGGCTCGTCGGTTTCGCCGCGACGTGCAGAAGGCCGGCCGCCGCGGCCGGCCCTCGGCGCGTAATTGCGGGCAGTGAGTTGTTCTGCGACTTCGCCCGAATGTGTGCAAGTGTTTTCCGCGGCATAGCCGAAAGCGCCGCGCGCACAGGGCGATGAGGAATGTCGTTCGTTGCGTGAACAGTGGGCCGGGAGCGAGTTCACCGAAAACCCCGCGCGTTTACATGACATTCACATTTCGCGGAGTTCGAAATCGAAGACTCGCTCCGAGTTCGGCTCGACTTGCGAGGATGTAGCGACTCGTCCCATCCATGACCGCCCCGCGAATTCCGGGGCAGGTCCGGCCTGCGTTCTGCGTGGTCGTCACGCCGTTTCCGCCGCCGCGCGGGTGGCGTTTGTGGCCAAGTGCCGTAATGGGTTTGCGGCGGGGGATCGCCAGCGACGATCCGCGGTGTCGTCCCTATCCGCTCGGCGGCGGCTGGCCGGCCTCGACGCGCGCCCGCTCGGGCGTCGCGCTGAGCGGCTCGGCCAAATCCTCCAGCGACCGCCCTTCCGCGCGCACCCCATAGGCCAGTTCCACCAGACCGGCCGCGAACATGGCGAGCGCGCCGATGGTGAACGCCAGGGCCGTCTTCCCCGGCTCGCCGTCCGCGGTCAGCCCGGCGAACACCAACGGTCCCGCGACGCCGCCCGCGACGGTACCGATCGCGTAGAAGAAGGCGATGGCCATGGCGCGGGTCTCCATCGGGAAGATCTCGCTGACGGTCAGATACGCCGCGCTGGCGCCGCACGACGCGACGAACAGCACCGCGGTCCAGCAGGCGGTGAGCGTGGTCGCGTTCAGGTGGCCCGCCGCGAAAAGCCATGCCGTGCCCAGCAGCAGCACGGCCGAGCCGAGGTAGCTGCCCGCGATCATGGGCTTGCGCCCGATCGTGTCGAAGAACTTGCCCAACAGCAACGGGCCGAGGAAGTTGCCGAAGCAGAGGACCGCGAAGTAATAGCCGACCCGGTCGTCCGGAATGCCGAACGATCTGGACAGGATGAGCGCGTAGTTGAACGTGACGGCGTTGTAGAGGAACGCCTGCCCGATGAACAGCGACAACCCGAGCACGCTGCGCCGCGGATAGTGCCGCACCATCACCGCCGCGATCTCCCGGAAGGAGATGCTGCGCCGCTGCCGAATCCGGATCCGGTGATCGGAGACGTCGGCGAGCGAGGCGCCCGTGTCGTCCCGGACGCGCGCCTCGATCGCGGTGACCGAGCGTTCCGCGTCGTCTTCGTGACCGTGGATGAACTGCCAGCGCGGACTTTCCGGCACATGTCTGCGCACCAGCAGGATGATCAGGCCGAACACGGCGCCGAGCGCGAAGGTCAAGCGCCAGCCCACATTCGGCGGGAACAGATTCGTGTTCAATGCGACGATGGACAGCAACGCGCCGCCGACCGCGCCGAGCCAATAGGTGCCGTTGATGACGATGTCGATGCGTCCGCGGTACTGCTTGGGGATCAGCTCGTCGATCGCGGAGTTGATCGCCGCGTATTCGCCGCCGATGCCGAAGCCGGTGAGGAAGCGGAACAAGACGAACCACCACATCGAGAACGACAACGCCGTCATGGCGGTCGCGAAGAGGTAGATCGCGAGCGTGATCAGGAACAGCTTCTTGCGGCCGAACCTGTCGGTCAGCCAACCGAAGAAGAGAGCGCCCGAGCCCGCGCCCGCGACGTACATCGCCGCCGCGACGCCGGAAACCTGTGCGGCCGTGATGGTCAGGCCGCTGCCCGGTTCCGAAAGCCGCGCGGCCACGCTGCCGACGACGGTCACTTCGAGACCGTCGAGGATCCAGACGGACCCGAGCCCGATCACGATCATCCAATGCCACCGAGACCAGGGCAGACGATCCAGCCTGGCCGGTATGTCGGTCGATATGGTCCGCACGGATCACCACCTTCGCAAGCCTGCGGATCGGATACCCCGAGCCCGAGCCGCCAACCGCGCGGGTGCGTTAGGCTCGAACACGAGTGAAACGTGTTCTAGAAAGTGGCCTGTCGATGAAGACCATCTTTGCGCTGTGGGGCGTCGGTGACCTGCTCGCGGCGGACTTCGCGCCGCTCCTGACCGGGGCCGCCGCGGTGCAGGCGAACATCTCCGACGCGGCGGTCGAGACGGCGATGCTGCGCATCACGTCGTTCGACGAACCGGTGCGAGCCGTCGTCAGCGTCTGGTGGGCGGACGCGCCGCAGGCGGAGGCGGCCGCGCGGGTGCTGAGCACCGTGGCCGAGCGGGTGGAAGGCTGGCATGTCGAGGAGGTGACGCCGATTCCCCCGCCGGTCACCGCGGTGCTCGAGCGTGCGCCGGGCCTGTCGAACTTCGCCTTCTTGCGTAAACCGGACGACCTGTCGCATGCCGAGTGGCTGGATCGCTGGCGCAACCAGCACACCGCCGTCGCCATCGAGACCCAGGCGACCTTCGGCTACGTGCAGAACGTCGTGACCGGGCCCGCGACGGCCGGTGCGCCGGACATCGCCGGGATCGTGGAGGAGCTCTTCCCGCTCGCGGCGCTCACCGATCCGCACGCCTTCTACGGCAGCGGCGGTGACGGAGCGGAGCTGGCGCGCCGCATCGATCGGCTGATGGCCAGCGTCGCGACCTTCGGCGGTGACCGGAACTTGGATGTCGTGCCCACCAGCCGATATCGGCTGCGCTGAGGGTTCAGCGGCCGGAGCGCCCCGCCGATTCGCGCAGCGCGACGCGTGCGGCGCGCACGGCGGGATGGTCGCCCGTGCCGCGCCGGTAGGCGAGGTGCGTGCGCCGTCGCATCGGCAGCGCGCCGAGGATGACGCCCGGCGGGCAATCCCGCGTACCGAATTCCGGGACCAGCGCGACACCCTGACCCGCGGCCACGAGCGCGAGGACCGTGCCGAAGTCGTCGGCGTGATGCCGGATCCTGGGCGTGAAGCCCGCCGCCTCGCAGGCACGCATCGTCATGGTGTGGCACATTGTGCCGGGAGTGCTTGCGATCCAAGCGCTTTCGCGATGCGCGGCTAGCGGTTCGGCGGTGCGCGCGGCGAGATGGACGATCTCCTCGAACAACGGCTCGCTGTGCAACGCGGGATCGGCGGGGACCGGAGCGTAGTCGTACTCCTGGATCAGCGCGACGTCCAGCGTCTCGGCGCGCAGCGCGTCGGGCGCCAGCGCCGGGTCCAATTCGGTCACACGCCATTCCAGCCGGGGATGCGCGCTGCTCAGCGCGACGAGCGCGGGGGAAAGGATGGTCCGCACCGCGGTCGGAAACGCGCCGATGCGCAAGGTTCCGGTGAGTTCGGTGCGGATCGTGGCCAGTTCGGCGGTGGCCTGCTCGAGCACCGCGAGTATCCGCTCGGTGTGCCCGACGAGCGCCACGGCCGCCGGGGTCAGCGTCACCCGCCTGCCCGTCCGCGTCAACAGTGGCACGCCCGCTTCCCGTTCCAGTGCGGCGAGTTGCTGGGAGACCGCCGAAGGAGTGTAAGCGAGGGCCTCCGCGACCGCCGCGATGGTCTCGCGGTGCGACAGTTCCCGCAGTAGGCGGAGTTTGCGGACGTCGAGCATAAGTTCAGCTTATGGTCTGCGACAGAAACGTGAACTGGATCTGATGAATTCCAGCGGCGAGGCTGATCGTCATGACGCTCGCAGGTCTTTTCGTTCCTCTGGTCACCCCGTTCACGGCCGACGGCGCACTCGCCGCGGACGCGCTGGAGCGGCTCGCCCGCCAAGTCCTCGACGACGGCGCGACCGGCCTGGTCGCGCTCGGCACCACCGGGGAGCCCGCGACTCTGACCGCCGCCGAGCGCGCGGAAGTGATCGCCGTCTGCGCGCGCGTGTGCCGGGAACGCGACGCGCCGTTGATCGTCGGCGCCGGATCGAACTCGACGGCGGCCTCCGTCGAAGCCCTCGCCGGTCTGGATCCGCGCGCCACCGCGGCGCTCACCGTGGTCCCGTATTACACGCGCCCTTCCGAGGCGGGCGTGCTCGCGCATTTCCGCGAACTCGCGGCGGCCTCTCCCGCGCCGCTGATCATCTACCACATCCCCTACCGGACCGGACTCTCCCTGGGGACCGCGACACTCCTCGCGCTGGCCGACCTGCCCAACGTCATCGGCCTGAAGCATGCCGTCGGCGCCGTCGACGACGCCACCGTCACGCTGATGGCCGCCCGGCCCGCCGACTTCGCCGTACTGGCCGGCGACGACCTGTTCGCCGCGCCGCTGCTGGCCCTCGGCGCGTCCGGCGCGATCGCGGCCTCGGCCGCCGTGCACACTTCGTCGTTCGCGGCGATGGTCGCCGCGTGGCGCTCCGGTCCGGTCGATGTGGCGCGGACGCTCGGTCACCGGCTCGCGGTATTGTCGGCCGCGTTGTTCGCCGAACCCAACCCCGCGGTGATCAAAGCGGTGCTCGCGGCGCAAGGCCGCATACCGAGCCCTGCGGTACGGTTGCCTCTGCTGCCCGCGAGCGAGGCAGCGACTCGGGCCGCCTTGGTCGCGCTGGCGGAATTTCCGGCAACGGGAACCCGTAATGACTGGTATTGCGGCCGTGAAGGTGCCACGCTTAAGCGGTGACACAACCTCCGGATACCCAGGCGGCTGGGCCCGACCCGGCCACCGACAAACTCGACGCGGCCGTCTTCAAGGTCGCCGGCGTCGTGGTGCTCGGCGCGATCATGTCGATTCTCGACATCACCGTCGTCAGCGTCGCGATCCCGACCTTCCAGCGCGAGTTCGACACGAGCTACGCCATCGCGGCGTGGACGATGACCGGGTACACGCTGGCGCTGGCCACCGTGATCCCGCTGACCGGATGGGCGGCCGACCGCTTCGGCACCAAGCGGCTGTACATCATGGCGCTGACCTTCTTCGTGCTCGGCTCACTGCTGTGCAGCACGGCGTGGAACATCGAATCGCTGATCGCGTTCCGCGTGATCCAGGGCCTCGGCGGCGGCATGCTGATGCCGCTCGGCATGACGATCATGACCCATGCGGCCGGTCCGCAGCGGGTCGGCCGGGTGATGGCGGTGCTCGGCGTGCCGATGCTGCTCGGCCCGATCGGCGGCCCGATCCTGGGTGGCTGGCTGATCGAGAACTTCAGCTGGCACTGGATCTTCCTGATCAACCTGCCGATCGGCGTGATCGCCTTGACGCTGGCGTTCATCGTGCTGCCAAGCGACAAGCCGGAGCCGTCCGAGTCGTTCGACTTCATCGGCATGCTGCTGGCCTCGCCCGGCCTTGCGCTGTTCCTGTTCGGCGTCTCCTCCATCCCGGAGCAGGGGACGGTGCTCGCGGCGCGGGTGCTGATCCCGGCCGCCATCGGCGCGGTGCTGATGGTCGCGTTCGTGTTCCACGCGCTGCGCACCGAGCACCCGCTGATCGATCTGCACCTGTTCCGCAACCGCGCGCTCACCTTCGCGGTGCTCACGATGGTGCTGTTCGCCATCGCGTTCTTCGGAGCGGGTCTGCTGCTGCCGACCTATTTGCAACAGGTGCGCGGTGAGTCGGCGCTGCAAGCCGGTCTGCTGATCGCGCCGCAGGGCATCGGCGCGATGCTCAGCATGCCGATCGCGGGCCGTTTCGTGGACAAGATCGGCCCGGGCAAGATCGTGCTGGTCGGTATCACGCTGATCTCGATCGGGACGGCCTACTTCGTCCAGCTCGACGCGGACAGCTCGTATCTCCCCATGATCGGCGCGCTGTTCGTGATGGGCCTCGGCATGGGCTGCACCATGATGCCGATCATGACCGCGGCGATCCAGACCCTCACCCACCAGCAGGTGGCGCGCGGGTCGACGCTGATGAACATCGTCAACCAGACCGCGGGCTCCATCGGCACGGCGACGATGTCGGTGGTGCTGACCAACCTGCTGAACAACCAGCCGCTGGCGCGCCCGGCGATCGCGGCCAACTTCGATCCCAGCTTGGCGAGCCAGCTTCCGCCGGGCGCCGTCGAAACCGGTCTGCAGCAGGCCGCGGAGGCGTTCAGCCACACCTATGTGGTGGCGCTGGTGCTGATCGTGCTCACCTTGATCCCGGCGTCCTTCCTGCCGCGGACCAAGCCGAAGAACCCGCAGGGGGCCGACGCGGCGACAGTGGTGCACGCCTAGCGGTAGGTCCCGGGATCGCCCGCCGATCCCGGGACCTACCGCCGTAGGGGCCGGGCGGATGCCGCCGCGGCCCCTATTTCTTACCGTGGGCAAGGCCTGCGGTGGGCCGCCGCCGCGCCTCGCGGAGGAACGCCAGGACGGCCGGGCTCGCCACCAAGCGGAATTCGTCGAAATACGCGTGCCGTGCGCCCTCGATCAGATGTAGTCGCGCGTCGGGGATGCGCTCGACCAGCAGGGGAGCGTTCGCGACGGGATTGAAGCGGTCCTCCGTGCCGTGCACCACCAGGGTGGGAACCCGTATGTCCGGCAAAACATCCCATGCATCGTGCTTGTTGCTCGCGTACAGATGCCTGCGCTTCGCGTAAACCGGCATGGCCGGGTCGCCGAGCGTGTTGTACGGGCCGGACGTGCTCGCCAGCCAGGCCGGGGTGTACATCAGTTCCAGTAGAGCCTGTCGCGCGGCGGCCGGGTCACGCTGCGCGAGCGACCTCCTGACCTCGGGACCGCGTTCGAATGCGTGCTTGCCGCCGGGGGAAGTGCAGCCGAGCACCAGGGAGTGCACCTGGTCCGGATGGCGCGCGGCCAGCCACTGCGCCACCCGCCCGCCCATGGACGTGCCGTAGACGGCGGCCCGCCGCACGCCGAGGTCGTCGAGTACCGCGACCACGTCGTCGGCGAATCCCCGCGTGCTGTACACCTCGTCGGGCTTGTCGCTGTCGCCGGTGCCGCGCCAGTCGAGTGTGATGGTGCGGTGCCCGGTCTCGAAGTCCGCGCGGATGCCGTCCCACCAGTGGTGGGTGTTGGCCTGACCGGCGAGCAGGACCAGCGCGCTGCCCGTGCCCGCCACTTGATAGGCGAGGCGAACTCCGTCGGCCGCCGTTGCGTAGGGCACCTCTACGAAATCCTTTCGTTCAGCGATCGCCGCGAAGCCCGTCGAAGACGATCTCCAGGCCGCGCCGCCACGACGGCGAGCCGGTGGTCTCGCCGAGCAGCGACAGCGCCCACATCAAGTTGACGACATCCTCGTCGGTCGCGTCGGCGCGCAGCGCGCCGGCATCCCGGACGCGCGCGAGCACCGCCGACAGGTGCGACATCCCGCGATGGCAGGCCTCCGCCAGTTGAGCCGCCGCAGGATGATCCCCGGTGAACGCCTCGAGCAGTCCGCGATCGGCGGTGAGCCTGTTGAGCAGGTCTTCCACGAATCCGGTGAACGCCGTCCACGCGTCCGGTTCGGCCGCCGCCCGGGCGGCGATCTCGTCCACCGCCGCCAGCCGGGGCGGCAGAAGGGCATCGATCAGGGTGTCGCGGGTGGGGAAGTGGTTGTACAGCGTCCCGATACTGACGCGGGCGCGCCGCGCGATCTCCTCCAGCGAGCCGTCGAGGCCCTGCTCGGTGAGCACTTCGGCCGCTGCCCGCAGCAGATTGTCGCGATTGCGAGCGGCGTCCCGGCGCAGCGGTTTGGTCACGCGATCATCCTACCGAACCTGAGGCATGCCTCAGATTCTGTGCTACGGTGATAAATCGAGGGGGGCCTCAAATTAAGGAGAACGCATGGCGGATCAGGGAACAGCAGTGATCGTCGGTGTCGGCCCCGGCCTCGGGATGTCGATGGCCCGGCGCTTCGGACGGGAAGGGTTTCGCGTCGCGCTGATCTCGCGCAGCGATGCACGGCACGCCGGGTACCTCGCGGACCTGGCGGAGCGTGGTGTACACGCCACCGCTCACGTCGCGGACGTCACCGACCGGTCGCGGCTCGGCGTGGTACTCGGCGACATCCACAAGGAGGGACCGATCGGAATGGTCTATTACGGACCGGGTTCCACGCAGCGGCCCGTGCCGATCACCGACATCGACGCGGCCACGGCGCGATCGGCGTTCGAGTGGGTGTGGCCCGCGGTCGACGTGGTGAGCGACGTGTTGCCGGGCATGCTCGATCGTGGGAAAGGCGCATTACTTTTCGCCGGCGGGCTCTCCAGCGTCCGCCCCATGCCCATGCTCGGCCACCTCGCCCTCGCCGCGGCGGCACTGCGCAACTACGCGCTCACCTTGAACGCGGCATTGGCCGAGCGCGGTCTCTATGCGGGCGCGCTCACCATCGGCGGACTCGTCGAGCGCGGGGACATCCACGCGATGGTCACCGCCGACCCGGCGCGCTTCGGCAGCGCGGACGGCCACACTCTCGATCCGGACGACTTGGCCGATACCGCGTGGGGCATGTATCGCACCCGCGACCGCGCCGAAACGATCTTCGACGCCATCGACGTATGACGGCGGAGGTCAGCCGTACAGGGCGATGAAGCGGTCCAGGGAACGTTCGATATCGCCCTTGACGGCGCGGGCCACACCGGATCCGATGGGGCCGAACAGCGGCGCGCCGCCGAGTTCGATGTCGACGGTGACCTCCGAACCGGAGCCCTTCGGGGCGACGAGCAGCTGCAACCCCAGTTTGGTGCCGCCTTTGCCCGCGCCGGTCAGTCGCAGGCGGCGCGGCGGCTCGGCGGCCCGCACGGTCCAGGTGACCCGGTTGCGCAGGCCCTTGACCGAGGCGATGCCGACCAGTTGGGTGCCGACGGTCAATTCGGCGGGAACCTCGCCGCGCCACGCTTCGTGCATGGTCAGCCATTTGTCGAGTTCGGCGAGGTTGGAGGTGTGCGTCCAGGCCTCCTCGGGCGAGATCGGAACGTCGACCGAGACCTTCAGCTTTGCCATGGGCGCATGGTATCCGGCTCCGGCGGTCCGGTCGGTGGCGAGGCAGGCCGGTCCGTGCGGACTCCCCGCACAGCGGTGGACGCTACTTCGCGGAATCGAATTCGAGCACCCGCCAATACATTTGTTGATGCGTCAGCGAACGGCCGTTCCGCCTGTTCGGCTCGGCCGCCGTGGGCGTTCGGGGCCTCCGCGCCGCCCCCGCGCTTCCGGTGCTGGTCCGACGCGCGGGCCCATATGCAGGACAAATGGTCCACGGGTTGCGCGGCAGCCCAACATTATTGCGCAGCTATGTCGCGATCCGCGGCACCTATCGTCCCAGTTCCGGGAATCCGGAAAGTGTCTGTGGGATCGGCAGAGAGTTCGTTGGAATGCTGCTAATGTGCGAATGGTCGGGTTCTGGTTACCGTTCGGACACGATCCGGGCGGTCGGCGATTGACATGTAATCGCCTGTCCTGCGGGCACTGTGCGGTAGGCGCTCTCGGTGAGCGCCGGTGCCGTCGTGGGATTTCCGGTACTCCGACGCGGACCCCACCGACCGGTCCGTTCATGGTCGGCAGGCGAGGGAAGGCGAGCGAAGCAGGATGGCAGTGGGCCGATTCCTCGAGACCAGTCAACGACGAAAGAACTGATGAATCAAGATATCGCCGTGGTGCTTTCATGGATCCTCGCCGTCGCTTTGGTGATCGCCGTAGCGGGGGCGTTGTACGCAGTACAGTATGCCAGGGCTCAGCGGGCCAAGCTCGAGGCTCTGGCCAGGGAACAGCGCGCGACGGAGGACACGCTCGAGCGGTTCGCCGCCACTACGCTACCCGCGGTGGCCGAGTCGATCCGCCGGTTCGAGTCCCAGGTGCCCCCGGTCGAAGTCCAGGCGGGCATGGAGAATTCGCGGCTCGCGCAGATCCTGCGGTGGATCTCCGAGCGGTATGCCGACGATCTGAGCCTGATGCGCTCGGAGACCAGGGAGCTGACCAACAACGAAGGACAGCAGGCGATCAAGGCGGCCGAGGAGGCCGCGCGCAACGAGGTCGCCTCCGCATCGCGCCAGGCGACCAGCGCCGCGGTCCGCTCGTTCGGCACCTCCGTGGTCAGCCTCGGCGCCGACGTCAGCCAGGTGGTGAGCGCCGCGCTGCGTGAGCATCGCGACGATCAGGTGTACGAAACCCTCACCCGCATCGACCACACGGTGCAGCAGATGATCCGCCAGGCGCAGTCCTACGTGATCGTCTGCGGTGGTCTGCCCGGCCGCCGCTGGCCCGCGCAGACGCTGACCGACGTGGTCGGCGGCGCCATCGGCCGTGTCCGGGAGTACCTGCGGGTGCGGCCCAACCAGCTCGACCGTGTCGTGATCAGCCGCGCGGTGGAACCGCTCGTGCACACACTGGCGACTCTGCTGGACAACGCGTTGCGGTACTCGCCGCCGACTTCCTACGTGGACGTCAACTTCCAGGAGGGTCACCACGGCGTCACCGTCATCATCGATGACGCGGGCGTGCGGATGAACGCCGAGCAGATGGAGGAGGCCCGCCAGGTGCTCGCGCACGAGCGGCCCGTCGACATCCACCAGCTCGGCCCGTCGCCGAAGGTCGGCTTCCCGGGCATCGCCGCGCTGGCCCGCCGCTACGGCTTCACCGTCTACATCGACGGCCCGAACGTCTACGGCGGCATGCGCGCGATGGTCTACATCCCGGAGTCGCTGCTGGTCACCCCGCAGAACGTCCAGGAGGTCGCGCCCGTGACCGAGGCAAAACCGGAGCCGGTCACGGTTCCCGCGCAGGACGCGCCGAGCGAACAGCCCGGCGAGAACGAGCCGTCGCTGTCGGTGAGCGAGATCACCAGCGGCGGGCTACCCAAGCGGCGACGCAGGACGGTCGCACTCGCCCCGGTCGGGCCGCGCACCGAACCCGGCCTCGCTCGCCCCGAGGTCGCCGCAGCTTGGCATACCGGCTCCAAGAGCGGCCGCGCCGCCGCATCTGATGACACGGAAGGGATGACATCCTGATGGCCACACCCGTGACCGACAGCAGCAACAAACTGGGCTGGCTACTCGAAGATCTCAGCATCACGGGTGTGCGGTTCTCGGTGTTGCTGTCCGACGACGGCCTGCGGATCGCGCACTCCACGGGGATCGCCCGCGACGAGGCGGAACGCTTCGCCGCCGCGGCCTCCGGCCTGCGTTCGCTCGGTAAGGCGCTCGGCGAATTCTGCGGTGACGCCACGAACGGCGTGCGGCAGAACATCACCGAGTACGACCAGGGGATGATCCTCATCACCGCGGCAGGCGAGGGCGCGCTACTCGGCGTCGCGACCACCAACGACATCGACGTGGGCCTCGTCGCCCACCGGATGAACGAGCTGGCAGGCCGGGTCGGACGCGAGCTCGGCAGCCAGCCGCGCAGGCGCGTTGACGGCAGCGAAATGCCATGATCGAGCGCAGCGAGCGAGTCAGAGGTACTGCGCCGCTGGGCAGCACGGAGCCGAGCGAGAGCGAGGTGCCGTCATGAGCAAGCCGCGGCGCGATCCGGACCTGGTCCGGGCTTATGTGCGCACCGGAGGGCGTACGCGCCCCACTCGCGAGCTGGACCTGGTTACTTTGGTCCTGACCGCCAAAGATCCACTCCCCGGCGCGTCGCCCGATGCGCGCCGGGTCATGGCCCTGTGCAGCCGTCGGGGTGCGCTGTCGATCGCGGAGATCGCTGCGTACCTGGACCTTCCGCCGTCCGTCGTGAAGATCGTCGCGTCCGATCTCATGGACGGCGGGCACCTGGTCACCCCCACCCCGGCCGAGTCCCTGCCGGAGATCGCTCTGCTGGAGGAGGTACTCAATGGGCTCCGTGCTCTCGCCGTCTGATCGCGCCGTCGATTACGTGCCGGAGACCGTGACCCGCTCGGTGAAACTGCTGGTGGCCGGCAACTTCGGTGTCGGCAAGACCACGTTCGTGAGCAGCGTCTCGGAGATCAAACCGCTGCGCACCGAGGAGACCATCACCGAAGCCAGTGTCGGCGTCGACGACATGGCGGGGCTGCCCGGCAAGTCGCAGACCACGGTCGCGATGGACTTCGGCCGCATCACGCTCAGTCCCAAACTGGCGCTCTACCTGTTCGGCACTCCGGGTCAGCAGCGTTTCGTCCCCTTGTGGGAGGAGCTGGCCCGCGGTGCGCTCGGCGCGCTCGTGCTGGTGGACACCCGCCGCATCGAGAAGTCCGACGAGGTCCTCTCGGTGCTGGAGGAGCGCGGCGTCCCGTATTCGGTCGCCGTCAACCAGTTCGAAGGCGCCCGGCCCTACCCGCTCGACGAGGTGCGCGATGCCCTCGACCTGGAACCCGGGACTCCCCTGACGTCACTGGACGCCCGGGATCGAGGCACGTGCCTGCGTTCGCTGATCACGCTAGTCGAATTCTTGTTCCACCGTTTGGAGTCTCGCATTTGACCACGTCCCAGTCCTCGACCCACCCCGCGCACCTATCCAGCGGCGCCTGCCCGGTCGCACACGGATCGCCGATCGACACCGACGGTCCCAGAATTCCGCTCTATGCCGAGGGATTCGCGGCCGACCCCCACGGGATCTACCGGGAAATGCGCAGGCGCCACGGTTCGTTGGTCCCGATCGAACTGTCGCCAGGGGTGCCCGCCACGCTGGTGATCGGCTATCAGGAAGCCGTGCGGATCCTCAACGATCCCGAGCACTTCCCCGCCGATCCGCGCATCTGGCAGAAGAACATCCCCGAGGACTCGCCCATCCGTCCGATGATGGAGTGGTACCCGAACGCGCTGCGCAACAGCGGCGCGGCGCATGCCCGCTACCGGGGCGCCTACGTCGCGAGCATCGACGCCATCGACCTGCACGAGGTGCACTCGATGGTAGAGCGCATCGCGATTCCGCTGATCAACACCTTCTGCCAGGCGGGGTCCGCCGATCTGGTGACCCAGTACGCGTTCCCGCTCGTCTTCGAAGTGCTCAACCGGATCGTCGGCTGTTCGACGGAACTGGGGCAGCGGGTCGCCACCGGCATGGCGATGCTCTTCGACACCGTCGAGGCGGCCAAGGGCATGCAGATGCTCTCCGAGGCGCTGATGGAGCTGATCCACCAGCGCCGCGCGGAGCCGGGCGACGACGTCACTTCCCGGTTGGCGCATCACCCGGCCCGCCTCGACGACGAGGAGATGCTGTCGAACCTGATCAGCCTCTACGGCGCCGGGATCGAGCCGCAGCAGAACCTCATCACCAACACCCTGCTGCTGATGCTCACCGACGACCGTTTCGGTGGCGACATGCTCGGCGGCGCGCTGTCGACGCGTGACGCGCTGGACGAGGTGTTGTTCAACGACCCCCCCATGGCGAACTTCTGTATCACCTATCCGCGCCAGCCCATCCTGATCGACAACGTCTGGTTGCCCGCGCACCAGCCGGTGCTGATCAGCCTGGCGGGGTGCAACAACGATCCGGCGATCCGCGGCGGCGACCGCACCGGTAATCGCTCGCATCTGGCGTGGGCGGTCGGCCCGCACGCCTGCCCCGCGAAGTCCGTCGCGTCCGTGGTCGTGCAAGAAGCCATCGACCAGCTGCTCGACGCTCTCCCCGAAATGCAGCTGGCCGTGCCCGCGGACGAAGTGGTCTGGCGGCCCGGCCCATTCCACCGGGCGTTGGCGGCCCTGCCGGTCGTCTTCCCCAAGTCCCCTCCGTTGAACATGGTGTAAGGAGAAGCGTCCGATGTCGCAAGAGCCGATAGTCTTGGATCTGACCGGTTCCGATATCCAAGGCGAAGCGGCGCGGCTGCGCGAGCGTGGGCCGGTGGCCCTGGTGGAACTGCCCGGCGGGGTGCCGGCGTGGTCGATCACCGATGCCGTCGTGCTCAAGAGCCTTCTGGCCGACCCGCGCGTCTCGAAGGATCCCAGGCAGCACTGGGCCGCGTTCATGAACGGCGAGATCACCGAGGAGTGGCCGCTGCACCCGTGGGTGGCGGTCGACAACATGTTCACCGCCTACGGCGCCGAGCATCGGCGGCTGCGCAAGCTGGTCGCCCCCGCGTTCACGCACCGTCGTACGGTGGCGCTTCGACCGCGCATCGAAGCGATCACCGCCGAGTTGCTCGACCAGTTGGCCGCGACCCCGCGCGGCACGGCCGTCGATCTGCGTGAGGGTTACGCGTATCCGGTGCCGATCCAGGTCATCACCGAGCTGATGGGTGTGCCCGAGCACCTGGGCCCAGGCGTGCGGAAATGTGTCGACGGATTCTTCGACACCTCGTTCGGTCCGGAGGAGGCCCAGGCCAACTACCTGGAGATGTACCGGCTCGTCAGCGAACTGGTGGCGTACCGGCGGGAGGCGCCCGGCGACGACATCACGAGCGTCCTGATCGCCAGCCGGGACGAGGAGGACGGCTCACAGCTGACCGAGAAGGAACTCGTCGACACCCTGATGCTGGTCATCAACGCCGGGCACGAGACGACGGTGAACCTGCTGGATCAGGCAATCTTCGCGTTGCTCACCCGTGCGGACCAGCGCGCCGACGTGGTGGCGGGGCGGATCCCTTGGTCGGATGTGGTGGAGGAGTCGCTGCGCTACGAGGCGCCGGTCGCGCACCTGCCGCTGCGCTACGCCGTCGAGGACATCGACATCGCCGACGTCCGTATTCCCAAGGGGGAGGCGATCCTGGCCTCCTACGTGGCGGCCAACCGCGATCCGAAGGTACACGGTCCGAACGCCGACCAGTTCGACCTGCGTCGCTCGGTCAAGGATCATGTGGCCTTCGGTTACGGGGCGCATCATTGCCTGGGCGCGCCGCTGGCCCGGATGGAAGCCGAGATCGCCCTTCCGGCCATCTTCCGGCGCTTCCCGGACATGCGCCTCGCGGTCGATCCGTCCGAGCTGGGCACCGTGCTCAGCTTCATCTCCAACGGTCATTCCGAGCTGCCGGTGTTCTTGGAGGCGACGGAGTAGGTCGGCCGGGAAGAACATCTCGATCACACCCGGCATGGGCGCTCGGCTGTCCCGCGCCGGGACTCGACAGCCCGCGTGTCCCTCGGGGATACGCGGGCGGAGGTGTTCCACCGTCGGCGTACGCACTTGGGAACACGCACGATCGCACCGTTTCGGCACACGAGATATGCTCTGCGGCAGCGGAATTCGACGTAGTGTCGAATTCGCGACGCTCACATGGCAATTCGCTTCCCGGGCTTCGGGACGCTTGTCGTGTGCCCACCCTGCTCGTCGAACGTTCCGACTTTGGAGTCACGTTTTGACCCACCCACAGTCCTCGACATCGTCCTTCTCCACCGGCTGCCCGGTCCCGCACGGTTCACCGGTCGGCTCCGACGGACCCCGGGTCGCGTTGTACGCGGACGATTTCGCGGCGGACCCACACCAGGTCTATCGGCAGGCACGCGCGAGATACGGTTCGCTGGTGCCGGTGGAGCTGTCTCCCGGCGTGCCCGCGACGCTGGTGATCGGGTATCACACCGCGCTGCGCATTCTGAACGATCCCGATCATTTTCCTTCCGACTCGCGGACCTGGCAGCAGACCGTGCCCAGTGACTGTCCGGTCCTGCCGCTGCTCGAGTGGCGTCCGGCCGCGATTCGCAACTCCGGCCTTGTGCACGCCCGGTACCGGCAGGCCATCGTCGCGGGCATCGATGAGATCGATCAATTCGCGCTGCGCAATACGGTGGAGCAGATCGCCGCTCCGCTGATCAACACCTTCTGCGCAGACGGCTCCGCCGACCTGATCGCCCAATACGCGTTCCCTCTGGCCTTCGCCGTGATCAATGCGATGCTCGGCTGCCCGCCGGAGATCGGGCAGCAGGCGGCGATGGGACTGGCCGCGATGTTCGAAGGGGTGGATGCCGAGCGGGGCAACGCGATGTTCAACGACGCGATGGCGAACCTGGTGACGCTGAAGCGGTCCCATCCCGGCGACGACATCGTCTCCCGGATGTTGCGGCACCCGGTCGATCTCGATGACGCGGAGATGGTCCAGCAGGTGCTGATGCTGTACGGCGCGGGCATCGAGCCGCAGCAGAACCTGATCATCAACACCCTGCGACTGATGCTCACCGACGAACGTTTCGCGGGAGACTTCCTCGGTGGCAGCCTTTCGACCCGCGACGCGCTGGACGAGGTGCTGTTCACCGACCCGCCGTTGTCGAACTACTGCGTCACCTTCCCCCGTCAGCCGATCCTGATCGACGGCGTCTGGCTACCCGCCCACCAGCCGGTGGTCATCAGCATGGCCGGATGCAACAACGACCCGGCGATCCACACGGGGCGGTACACCGACAATCGCGCTCATCTCGCCTGGAGCGTCGGGCCGCACACCTGTCCGGCCCGGTCGGTGGCCTATCTGATCGCCCAGGACGCCATCGATCAGCTGCTCGACGCGCTGCCCGAGATGCGGTTGGGTGTTCCTGCCGAGCAGCTGACCTGGCGCCCGGGTCCGTTCCATCGATCGCTGACCGCCCTGCCGGTCCTCTTCCCGGAATCACCGCCCCTGCCCGTCTATGTCCCGCAGCCGGAGGGGAGCGCGGCGCAGTAGCCGTGCTCCGTCCGACAAGCCGCCGTCGCCGCGTTCCCGTCCAGAAGGAGGTTGCCGCTCAGAGGTCGTCGTGCACACAGCTGATGAGGGTGTGCGCCGGCCTGTCACCGATCCCCACGCATCACGCCGACCTTCGCCGTCGCGGCGCGCACGCGCCCGGTCGATCGCGTTCGTCGCATGTTCGTTCCTCTGGAGTTTCGTCTTTGACCACGCCACACTTCCCGCCGTCCACTTCCGCGAATGGGTGCCCCGTCTCGCACGGCTCGCCGATCGACACCAGCGGCCCTCGTTACCCGTTGTATTCGCAGGAATACGCGGAAGATCCGCACAACGCGTACCGCGAAATGCGCCGCCAATTCGGTTCGCTCGTTCCGATCGAGCTGTCGCCGGGCGTGCCCGCCACCCTTGTGATCGGCTACCACACCGCGCTGCGCATCCTCAACGATCCCGACCATTTCCCGGCCGATCCGCGGATCTGGCAGAAGGACATTCCGGGCGAGTGCCCGGTCCTGCCGATGCTGGAGTGGCGGCCGAACGCGCTGCGAAGTTCGGGTCTCGAGCATCTGCGCTACCGCCAGGCGAACGTCGCCAGCATCGCCGGGGTGGACCTGCACGCGCTGCACGGAACCGTCGAGCAGATCGCCATCCCGCTGATCAACGCCTTCTGCGAGGACGGCGCAGCGGATCTCATCAGCCAATACGCGTTCCCGCTCAGCTTCGCGGTGCTCAATGCCATGCTCGGCTGTCCGGCGGACATCGGCCAGCAGGTCGCGACCGGTATGGCCGCCATCTTCGAAGGCGTCAACGCGGACAAGGGCAACGCGATGCTCACCGACGCGCTGTTCGAACTCGTGCAGATGAAGCGCAAGGACTCCGGCGACGACATCACGTCCAGGCTGTTGCAGCATGAGGCCGGGCTGGACGACGTCGAGATGATCCACCAGCTGGTCACGCTCTACGGCGCGGGCATCGAGCCGATGCAGAACCTCATCGTCAATACCTTGCTGCTGATGCTCACCGACGAACGTTTCGCGGGAGACTTTCTCGGCGGCAGCCTCTCGACGCGCGACGCCCTCGACGAGGTGCTGTTCAACGACCCGCCGATGGCGAACTACTGCGTCAGCTTCCCGCGCCAGCCGATCCTCATCGATGATGTCTGGCTACCCGCGCACCAGCCGGTGCTGATCAGCATGGCCGGATGCAACAACGACCCGGCGATCGGCGTCGGGCAGCGCACCGACAGCCGTGCCCATCTGGCGTGGAGCGTGGGCCCGCACGCCTGTCCCGCCCGGTCGGCCGCGTACCTGGTGGTGCAGGACGCGATCGATCAGATCCTCGACGCCTTGCCCGAGATGCGGTTGGGCCTGCGGCCCGATCAATTGAACTGGCGGCCAGGACCGTTCCACCGCGCTCTGGTCTCCCTGCCGGTCGTCTTTCCGAAATCCCCTCCACTGACCGTCTTCTAAGGAGTCATCGATGGACACACAACCCCTGGTCCTCGACCCGCTGGGTGCCGACATTCAGGGTGAGTCCGCTCGTATTCGTGCGCGCGGGCCGGTGACCCCGGTCGAATTGCCGGGCGGCGTGCGAGCGTGGTCGGTCACCGACGCCGACGTGCTCAAGCGGTTGCTGGCCGATCCCCGGGTGTCGAAGGACGGCAAGCAGCACTGGCCCGCGTTGATCAACGGCGAGATACCCCAGGACTGGCCGCTGTTGCCGTGGGTCGCGGTGAACAACATGTTCACCGCGTACGGTGCCGACCACCGCAGGCTGCGCAAACTCGTCGCGCCCGCCTTCACGCACCGCCGCACCCAAGCGATGCGCCCGATGGTCGAGCAGATCACGACGGACCTGCTCGGCGCGCTCGCCGCGACGCAGGCGGGCGAAGCGGTCGATCTCAGGGAAGGTTTCGCCTACCCGCTGCCGATCCAGGTCATCAGCGCGCTGATGGGCGTTCCGGAATACCTGAACGCCGGTCTGCGCACATGCGTCGACGGCATCTTCGATACGTCGCTCGGGCCCGAGGAGTCCCAGGCGAACTACATGGAGATGTACCGGATCCTGGGTGAGCTCGTCGCCTATCGGCGGGAGACACCCGGTGACGACATGACCAGCCTGCTGATCTCGCACCGGGACGAGGAGGACGGCTCGCAGCTGACCGAGCAGGAGTTGATCGACACGCTGCTGCTCGTCATCAGCGCGGGGCACGAGACCACGGTCAACCTGCTCGATCAGGCCGTCTTCGCGCTGCTGACCCACCCGGACCAGCGTGCCGAGGTGACCGAGGGGCGTGCGGCCTGGTCCGATCTGATCGAGGAGGCGCTGCGGTACGAGGCGCCGGTGGCGCACCTGCCGCTGCGCTTCGCCGCCGACGACATCGAGATCGACGGCCTGCGCATCGCCAAGGGTGAACCGATTCTCGCCTCCTACGCCGGGGCCAATCGCGATCCGAAACTGCACGGCCCCACCGCGAGCGAGTTCGACGTGCGGCGAGCGAGCAAGGAACATCTGGCCTTCGGCTACGGGGCCCATCACTGCTTGGGCGCACCCCTGGCGCGGCTGGAAGCCGAGGTCGCCCTGCCCGCGCTCTTCCAGCGCTTCCCGAACCTGCGTCTGGCGGCCGATCCCGCCGAGCTCGGGAGCGTGTCCAGTTTCATCTCCAACGGGCACGCCAGGCTCCCGGTGTATCTGGCGGCGGACTAGGGGCTGACCCGCGCCTCCGGTCGCCGCCGGAGGCGCGGTTCAGCGCAATGCTTCGACCAAGCCGGACTTGCGAGCCTTCGCGAGTCCGCGCCGGGCGAGAAAACCGTTGCCGAGCAACAGGATCGTCTTGTTCGGCGGCGCTTTGAACCCGGACGCGGTGTGCGGCGCGTACACCGCCTCGGTGCCGGAAACCTCGAGCCAGCCGGTGTTCTGCCGCGATTCCAAGCCGATCAACTGGGACCGATACTCGTGGGCCAGCAGCCCGGCGCGGCGTCCGCCTTGCGGCAGGCCCGCCGGGACGGTCAACCGCACACCGTCGGCGCTCGACCCCGTCACCTGCACCGGGACGACCGCCGGGTAGCCGTCGGCCTGCCGGTAGCCGAGCAGCCGGTGCGGCAGCTTCGCCGCCTGGGCCGCGGTCCGGGCGACGTCCACCCGGGGGCCCGTCCCCTTCGCCGGAGGCTGCTGTGTCGCTGGTTCGACAGAAGGCGCTGCGGCACCGAGGATCTCGGGCGTGCCCGCCGCGTCGAGGTCCGGCCATACGACGATGCGGTCGACGGTCACGGTCACGACCACTCGATCGGCGTAGTAGGCGCGCAGCCACCGGTCCCAGAACACACCGCGCCGCGGTGCGCCCAGGTAGGGCGTGGCCTGGGCGCCGAGGCGGTCCAGCGCCTCCTGGTCGGGCGTCGGGTCGAACGCCGCGGTGCCCTGCACCAGCACGAATCGCGAGTTGTCCCGGCTTCCGATGCCGTGCTCGCGCGCGTGATACGCCAGCGCCACTTTGGGTTCCCGCTTCATTCGCTCCAGCTTGCGTCCGAACCCGAGTGAAGTCGTGAACCCCACCGTGCCCGCTGCCCGGTCGCGCAGCCCGATCGGCGACACCGCCGACACCACCGCGCCGCCCGCGGGCGTCACATACGCTGCGGCGCACGTCAGATCGCCGCCGAGAACGTCGTCCACCTCGTCCGGCCAGGTAACCGCCATGGGACGGATTTTACTGCGCCGCCCTTGACGACGCGGCCGTCCGGAGCCGAGAGTGCGCAGATGGTTTCCACCGCCGAGGCGGCAGACACGACGCTGCGCAAGGTCACGATTCGCCTGCTGCCCTTTCTCGGGCTGCTGTACTTCGTCAACTATCTGGACCGGGTGAACATCGGGTTCGCCGGGCCGAGCGGCATGAAGACCGAGCTCGGGCTCACCGAGACCGCGTTCGGATTCGCCTCCGGCATCTTCTTCGTCGGATACCTGCTGCTGGAGGTGCCGAGCAACCTGGCGCTGCACCGGTTCGGCGCCCGGCGCTGGATCGCCCGGATCATGGCCACCTGGGGGCTGGTGGCCACGGCGATGGCCTTCGTACCCGACGCCACCGTGCTGTATCTCCTGCGGTTCCTGCTGGGTGTGGTGGAGGCGGGCTTCTTTCCCGGCATCCTGCTCTATCTGACCTATTGGTTCCCGCAGGCGCAACGGGCGCGGATCGTCGCGTTGTTCATGACCGCGGTGCCCATGTCCACCGCGTTGGGCGCGACGGTGTCCAGCTTGATCATTCGATACGGCGACGGCGTCTTCGGGCTCAGCGGTTGGCGTTTCATGTTCTTGGTCGAGGGGTTGCCCGCCGTCGCGTTGGCGGTGGCGACCTGGTTCTATCTGACCGACCGTCCCGAGCAGGCGGGCTGGCTGGCCTCCGCCGAACGTGCATGGCTCACTCGCGAACTCGCCACGGAGCAGGCCACGTTGCGGCGCGCGGAGCACTGGACGTTGCGTCGTGCGCTGACCCATCCGCGGGTGCTCGGCCTCGCCTTCGTCTACGGCGGCATCGTCTACGGCCTGTATGCGCTGGGATTCTTCCTGCCGACGATCATCGACGGCTTCCAGCAGCAATACGGAACGCACTATTCGGTGGTGCAGCGCGGACTGATCAATGGGGTGCCCTACCTCGTCGGGGCCGTGGTGATGGTGTGGTGGGGCAGGCACGGCGACCGGACCGGTGAGCGGGCTCGGCACGTCGCCCTGCCCGCGCTGCTGGGCGGTCTCGCCATCCCGGTGGCGCTGTATCTCGGCGATCCGTTCGCCGCCATGATCGCGGTCACGGTGTGCGCGGTGGGCGTGCTCGCGGCGCTGCCGACGTTCTGGGCCCTGCCCGGCACCTTCCTGTCCGGCGCGGCGGCGGCGGGCGGCATCGCGTTGATCAACTCGGTCGGCAACGTCAGCGGTTTCGTCGCGCCGTACGTCACCGGTGGGCTGAAGGACGTGACCGGCAGCCAGCGCGCCGGGCTCTGGGTGGTGGGATTGTGCATGATCGCCGCCGCGGCGGGCGTCATGACACTGCGGCGGCGCACCGGCGACGCTCCCGTCGACCGGGACGCGGATCTGTGATCCTCGGCCTGCCCATGGCCTCACTCGCCGCCGAGTCCGGGGCGCGATGCGTGCCGCCGAACCGCGGCCGCCGAGGTGAGGGCCAGGCCGTATGCAGAGATGCGCTCGCAATGTGGCGACCGCCACCATGCGTTTTCAGTGTCGGCACGGAAGTCGTTGTGGTGGACTATCATCCACGGCAATGTAGATCGGAAAGGGCTGATCTACCGGGCCGTCGTACGGGCGTCTCACCCTTGTCGGCGTCGGCGTCTCAGACGACTTGCCGCCGCGGTTGTAGGGTGAGCGCTGCTCGTTCCGGCATGTTTGCGCGACGGTCGCGCGGGCATCCGGGGAAGACGCCGCATCACGCTGGGAGGACCGATGGCTACCGAAGACCGGACCGCAGTGTTCGACGCGGTGGTCGCGGCGGCGGACTATCCCGTGCTGCTGGTCACCGTGCAGGCGGACGGCCGGCGCGCCGGTTGTCTCGTCGGCTTCGCGACGCAGGTCAGCATCGAGCCGCGCCGGTTCCTGATCGGCCTGTCCAAGAAGAACTACACCTATCGGGTCGCGCAGCACGCCGACCGGCTCGCGGTGCATTTGCTCGGCAGCGAACAAGTCTCCCTCGCACGGCTTTTCGGCGGTGAGACCGGCGACGACATCGACAAGTTCGTGCACTGCGACTGGCGCCCGGGTCCGGGCGGCATCCCGGTGCTCAGCACGGTGCCCAGCTGGTTCGTCGCTCGTATCCGCGACCGCTACGACCTCGGTGATCACGTCGGGATGCTGCTGGAACCCGAGGCCGGCGCCGTGCTGCGGCCCACCGCGGAGACGCTGCATTACCACTCGGTAGCGGATCTGGTTGCGGGCCATACCGTCTGAGTTGGTTCGGGACCGCCGCCCGGACGCGAAAGCTATTTCAGTGCGTTCGCAAGTTCGAATCGTTCGGCGAAGGCGGACAACTCGTCTCTGGCTTGCTCAGGGTCCCCTGTGCTCGCGCTCACCACGATGCGCGTGACACCCTGTTCGGCCAGTCCCTCGACCCGCTCGACCGGCATGTCGACAGATCCCCAGCGCGTGTACTCGAACGCGCCGGGATCCCGGCCCGCCGCAGCGGCCGCGGTATGGGCGATCTCCAGCTGGGCGGCGCGTTCGGTGGGCCCGAGCACCCCGCCGGGGAAGTAACCGTCGCCGCGGGAACCGGCGCGGCGCGCCGCGGCGCGGCTCGATCCACCGACATGGATCGGCAGGTCGCCGCCGAGGGGTTTCGGATAACTGCACAGGTTCTCGAACCGGAAGAACTCGCCTTCGAAGCTCACCCCGTCCGCGCCGCCCGACCACAGCAGTCGCAGCACATCGATGGCCTCGTCGGCGCGGCGGCCTCGGGAGGCGAAATCGACGCCGACGGCCTGTGCCTCCCCGGGCAGGGTTCCCACCCCCACGGTGAGCAGGCGCATCCGTCCCTTGGACAGCACGTCGATCGTCGCGAGGCGTTTGGCCAGCACCACCGGATGGTGGTAGGGCAATAGCAGCACCGCGGTGCCGAGCAGGATCCGCTCGGTCGCTGCGGCCACGAAGCTCAGCGCGTCGAGGGGGTCGGCGAACGGCACCGAGGGCGTGATCTCCATCGGTCCGACCGCGGCGCCCGGGTACAGCGCGACGTGCTCGGGCAGGTAGATCGCTTCGAATCCGCAGCGCTCGGCGTGCTGGGCGTAGGCGATCAACCGGTCCGGGTCGACGCCGAAGAAGGGAGTGCTGTAGCTGACCGCGAACCTCACCGCGGCTCCTCGATCCGGTCGAACTCGCAGGCCGCCGCGAGCCGCTCGTGCAGCTGGCCTCGTACTCGCTCCAGCCGCGCCAGGTACGAATCGACCTCGGACAGCTTGCGCCGCAAGGTGGACACCGAGTCCGGGCAGACGTCTCCGGAACCGTTGCCCGCCCGCAGGCAGGCGACGAACGGACGAATGTCGTCGAGATCGAAGCCCGCGCCGAGCAGTTCGCGGATCTGCGCCACGATCAGCACCTCCGCGTCGTCGTACGAGCGGTAACCGTTGGCGGCGCGGTGCGGCCGCACCAAACCGTGCTCCTCGTAGTAACGCAAGGCGCGCGTGCTGGTGCCCGCCCGCTCCGCCAGTTCGCCGATGCGCATCCGTCCTCCTTGTCTCCGCTACCGCCACGCTAAACCTTCTCGTCGACGTCAAGGCAAGTCGGCGCGGGCTGCGTACCCTCGGGGGAGATCAGCCGGCGAGCCTTGCTCGCCGATTCCCCTCGACCAGAGAGCATTTCGTGACGAACGCGCATTTCATCGTTCCGGTCCGCGACGGCGAGCGGGAATTGCTCGACCGGGTCGCCGACTTGGCGACCGGATTCGCGGCCGTGGCGGCCGACTACGACGAGCGCGCCGAGCTCGCCGTCGAACATCTGGACGCGTTGCACGAGGCCGGCGCGGATCACGCGGTGCTGCCCGAATCGTCCGGTGGCGCGGGCCTGAGCTACCTGGGACTCGGTCGCCTCGTCAGAATCCTGGCTCGAGCCGATCCGTCCACCGCGACGATCTGGACCATGCACGCGGGGGCGGGCGTCGCCCTCGCGGAAATCACCGGCGAGAGTTCGGGATCGTTCTTCGCCGACGAGTTCCGGTCGGGTAAGCGCTTCGCGAACGCGTTGTCCGAACCGGCGAGCGGAAACCGCTTCCTCCAGCCGCAGCACGTCGCCGAGCCGACCGCGGGCGGGTGGTCGCTGAGCGGGGCGAAGCGGTTCGTCTCCGGGAGCGAGATCGCCGATTATCTGCTGGTCAACGCGCTCGTGGCGGGGGAACCCGCTTTCTTCGGCGTGGTCCCCGACGAAACGGTATCGATCGTCCCGATCTGGGACACTCTCGGCCTGCGCGCCACGCGCAGCCAGCTGCTCGCGTTCGACGACACCGTGCTGCGTGCCGAGTACCGGGGCCGCGCGCCGCGTCCGGGAGATTTCGCGGTGATCCCGGCCGGGCTTCCCGCGATTTCGCTCGGCATCGCCGATGCCGCGCTGGACGCGCTGGTGGAACACGCGCGCACCAGGGAAATTCTCGGCAAGCCCTTGGCGCACCAGCAGTGGGTGCAGTACGAGGTCGCGGACGCGCAGACCCGGCTCGCCGCCGCGCACGCGCTCTACGAACAGGCATTGTGGCAGGCCGACCATGGGATCGCGCTGTTCTTCGACAACCTGTCCCGAGCCAAGTACCTCGCGAACAAGGTGGCGGTCGACGTGGCGCAGCTCGGCGTTCGGGTCGGCGGCGGCTCGGGGTATCTGAAGCGGTCGCCGATCCAACGTCACCTGCGCGATGCCCAGGCCGGCCAGCTCATGGCGTATTCGACGGAGGTGATCGCCGGGGTGATCGGGCGGGGTGTCCTCGGCGTGCCGGACGAAGCGTGACTCGCGGGTGCTAGCGCGGCGAGCGCTTGTCGCGCCCCGGTGCGGTGTGGTTGTCGAGCAGGAACGCCGACATCGCCTCGGCTACGGCGGCGGGCTGGTCGAGCATGGACAGTACGTACGCGTCATCGATTTCGACCAGCCGGGCCGCGGGAATGAGTTCCGCGAGCCGCGGGCCGTGCTCGCGCGGCATCACCTTGCCCGCCGAAGACCACAGGATCAGGGCGTCTCCACGGAAGTCGCGCAACGCTTCGGTATGGGCGATCAATTCTCGTTTCGGGAACGCCGACTTGGTGTAGGCGAGCAGGTCCCGCCGGATCCGTGCGTCGCGCAGCCCCGGCTCGGTCCAGCCGCGCACCAGCGCATCGGGCAATGGGCGCCGCGCCATCCAGCCGAACAGCAACGGCGAGCGGCGCAGCCACCGAACGCGCAACTGCCGCAGCGCCAGCGACATGCCGCCCGGGAGGTGAGTGGCGACGGTGGCCATCTTGCCCGGCAGGCCGGGCGGGAAGTTGTCGAACGCCTCGCACGGCAGCACGATCAGCCTGCCGACGCGTTCGTCCAGCCCGTAGGCGGTGAGGAACAGCGCACCGCCCCAATCGCTGTGAACGAGCGTGACCTCGCGCAGGTCGAGTGCGGCGAGGAAGTCGGCGATCAGGTGGTTCAGGCCGCGCAAACTCAGGTCGACGCCGGGGCGCAGCGGCAGGGGATGGGCGCCGAGCGGCAGGTCCGGCAACAGGTACCGGAAGCCTTCGGGGAGGGCGTCGATCACCTCGTCCCAGACCGTGTGGTTCATCAGCAGGCCGTGCAGCAGGACGACCGGAGGTCCCTCGCCGCGCTCGACGTAGTGCACCCGTCCCGCGGGCAGTTCGATCACAGGCATGTCCGCCTCCATTCGAGCGATCACTCTAGAGTGTTTGCTCTAGTCTGGAAGGGTGACCGAGAAAATGTCAACCAGCACCCGGGAGCGCATCGTCACCGCGATGGCCGAGTTGATGCGCACACAGGGCTATGCGGGCACCAGCGTCAAGCAACTCACCGTCGCCGCTCAGGCTCCGATGGGGTCGCTCTACCACCACTTTCCCGAGGGCAAACCGCAGATCGCCGCCGCGGCCCTGCGCACGTCCGGGGCCGCGTACATCCAGTTGCTCCCGCTGCTGCTCGACGCACACGACGACTTGCGCGAAGCCATACCCGCCGCCTTCGCGGCGGCCGCCGAACAGATCGAGCAGACCGGCTGGATCAACATGTGCCCGGTCGGCACCGTCGCGGGTGAGATCGCCGACAGCGAACCCGCGCTGCGCGACGTCGCCGCCGAAGTCATCGCCTCCTGGATCGACGAGGGCACCGACTACTTCGTCCGCCGCGGCCTGTCCGCGACGGACGCTCGCGATCTCATCCTCGCCGTTCTCACGAGCCTCGAGGGCGCTTTCGTCCTCAGCCGCACGCTGCGCTCGACGGAACCGTTGCACGCGGCGGGCCGGTCCACGAGTGCCCGTATCGAACAGGTACTGGCCGGGGCGCGCGGTCAGCGCGCCGCGCACTCGGCCGAGTGACTAGCCGACGCCGATCTCGCGGCCACCGACTCCCGAGGTGAACTCCTTCCAGCGCCATGGCCCGCCCGCGTCGCTGGCCAGCGGCGGGGTGTCTTCCCCCGCGCCCGCCCGCAACCCGGAGATCAGGTGCCGGAGTGCGTCGACGGCGGTGAACCGAGGAGTCCAGCCCAGCTCCGCCCGCGCGCGGCCGGTGTCCATGATCGGCAGGTGCATCACCCCGTCCAACAGGTCCGGCGTGGCGGGCAGTGTCCGCGCGTGCCAGCCCATCGCGAGTGCGGCGCGGATCACCGCGGGCGGAACGGACACCACCCGGGCATCGAAGACCGCGGCCAGCCAGGAGCGATCGATCACCGGCTCCGCGGCCAGGTTGAACGGGCCACGGGCATCGGTCGCGATCGCGAGCGCGTACGCGCGTCCGACGTCGGCGCTGTGCACCGCCTGGAACCGCAGGCCGCGCGGAATCGGCAGGATCGGCGGGAGGCCCGGCCGCATCAGGCGGTTCGGCAACAGCGGACCGGCGAACAGACGCCGTTGCTGACTGGCGGTGTGCCTGCTGAAGATGAACGCCGGACGCATGCGAACCACGCGGCGATCCGGATTCTCGGCCTCGAACCGATCGAGCAGCCTTTCGACGTAAGCCTTCTCCCGCATGTAAGCGGCGGGTGGCCAGCCGTCGGTCGGCCAGCTCTCCGGCACCGGCTCGTCGCTCTGGCACGGGGAGTAGGCGCCGACGGAGGAGGCGTAGACCAACGCGGGGACCTGCGCCGCGGCGACGGCGCGCAGCACGCGTTCCGTGCCGCCGACATTGGCGCGCCACGTGACCATGGGCTGATGGGTGGGCTGGAACAGCCATGCCAGATGCACGACCACGTCGGCTCCGTGGAAATGGGACTCCAGGTCGTCGGTTCGCACATCCGCGCGCACCCACTCCACACCCGGGCGCGGGATGCCCGGCACGCGCCGAGCGATCCCCACGATCGAACTGACTCCCGCTTCGGCCGACAGTGTCTCCAGCACGCTCGTTCCGACGTTTCCGGTGGCACCGACCACGACGACGCGCATATCTGCTCCTTGGCTCGGTGACGAGGTTCGAGAGCGACTTACCCAGGATGTCGGCGACGACACCGCGGTAGAGCGGTGAATCGGATTCTTCCCGGCCGGGCCCGGCGACCGCCGGGTGCGGTAGCCCGAAGGCGCGCCCAGGACCGCGTCACGACGGGCCGGTGCGCATCCGGACGACCTGCGAACCAGCGGCGGACGGGAACCCACTCGGGCTCCCGTCCGCCGCTCGTCTGCAAAACGTCACATATTCGATTGGGCGAGACGGTTGGCAAGCAGTTCCTTACCCATCCGGCCGCCCTTGCGGCTGTCGGCCTGCGCCTTGCGGAAGAACTCCACCAGCTCGGTGTCTCCGGCGCGTTCCGCGTCCTGGATGAACGTGTCCAGACGCAGTGCGTTCTCGAGGGACGCCTCGACGAACCAGATCAGGTTGTAGTCCTTGTCCCTGGTGCCGGTGATGGTGCCCGTTTCCTGCTGCTTGGTCATCTCCACTCCTTTCGCTTCTTCGTCGCCGAGCCGCGCGTCGCGTCAGTCCCGTCCGAGCGCGTGCGCCAGCTCCTTCTTCGTCATCTTCGAGCGGCCTTCGACATTGCGCTTCTTGGCCTCGTTGTACAGCTGGTCACGGGTCGGCCCTTGGGCGCCGCTGTGCGAACGCTGACCACCGCGCTGCTGCGGGGACTTGTCGTCGGTCGACGTCTTGCTCGCGGTCTTGGATTGTCCGGACTGGGCACGGTTCTTGTTGACCGTGCGAGCGGCGATCTCCTTCGCGCGCCCGGTGCTCGCGCCCCGGGATTTCGCCGAATCCGCGATGTGCTCGTACTGGCGTTCCTGCTTGTCGGTCCAAGCCTTCGGCATGTCATCACCTCCTGTATCTGCGGTCTACCCCAGGAATCTCCGCGCAATCCGGATCGGGCCCGAATCGTCCGCCGGGCCCGGCCATCCGAAGCTTCCGAGAGCGCGACCGCTACTCCGGGAGGTGGTGAGCTGACGTCAGCAGGTGCTGGGCGCGGGCTCGCCGCGAACCCGGCCTTGGAGCCACGGCAGCACCGAGGGGGCGCCGAGGACCGCTGCGGTCAGATGCTCCACGTCGGCCACGCGCAGTGTCTGCACGGGCACCCCGGCCGAGCACCAATGGCGATTGGTGTTGTCGATGGCATCGATCGGAATCAGCCCATCGCTAGGTGAATGCCATTCGAAAATGGGGATTTCCGGGGCGCTCGGGTAGAGCTCCACACTGTTCTCCTCGACCACCGACCATGCGGCCGGAGTGTCGAAGACCGACGTGGAGGTCACATAGTCGCGCGCGCTACCGTTCACGCCCGCGGCGAGGATGTCGTTGGTGCAGCTGTTGGCCATCTCGTCGCGAAGCGCCAGACCGCGCTCGTTGAGTGACTGGCTGGTCGGCACGCGGTCGGGGTACTCCCGTTCCAGGCCGATCGCCGTCGCCATGGCCAGGCCGAACGCCGGATGCGGTTCGAAACCCAACGCTTTGGCCATCGTCACCAGGTTCATCGGGGCGCCGCCGATGGCCGCGCCCGCGAGCCGCAGGTCGGGCGCGTAGGTCGGTTGCAGCTCGGCCGCCCATGCCGTGGCGAGACCGCCGCCGGAGTAACCGGCCAGCGCGGTCGGACTGCTCTGCAAGCCGAGTTCGGGGAGCTGTTTGGCCGCGCGGATACCGTCCAACGTGATCTGGCCGCCCAAACGCCCGGCGCCGAGCGCGAACTGCGGTCCGAGATGGTCCGGCAGCGCTACCGTCCAGCCCTGCGCCAGCAGGACGTTCAACATCGGCGTGGTCAGCGTCAGGTTCGGATCGTTGTGGTAGAGCAGGTGCGACACCGCGCAGTGCGTGCCGAGCGAGTTGATGAAGTGCTGATACGACAGCAGCGGCATGCCGGGCCGCTGGCCGAGGGGGGTGAGGATCGTTGTCGTCGCCGAGATCGGCGCGCCCCGCGAATTCGTGGACCGGAACTCGACCAACCGGACGGTGGCGCCGGGGAACAGCGGAAGCGGTGGCAAGACGCGCGCGTCGAGTATGTCACCGGGACGGTGCGCCGCCAGATCGGCGGGCGCGGCGTAGAACGGGTCCGGATCGGGCTGCGGATAGAGCGGGTCCGCGGTTGCCGCCGTCCCGAGCAGAAGAGTGACTGCCATTCCGCAGCACGCGCCGATGGCACGGGCGGAACCGATGCGTTTACTGCCGAGCAAACGAAGAAACGGACGAGTCACGACCTTGACCTCCAGGGGTAGTTCGCCGCATTCGCCGAACAGTGGCGGGCATAAGAGTGCATCGTCGGCAAACTATCAGCAACATGAAGTGGTGAGTTCGTGAATGCGCGAAAAATCCACTGGCCTCGAAGATAACTGGCGATTTTGAGGTGATTCATTGTGGGTATCGTGATGCATAGCAACTGAACAGCCACTACTGGGAGAATCCCAGGGTCCGCAGCGGAGACCGCACATCCGCGCTGGGCATCCGATCCGCCGTCGGCCATGGCCGCGAACGTCCGGCGGTGTCCGTTCGTTTGTCACATCGCGACCGAACGCATCCCGACGAGGGGTTGCGATGGGGGGCGAGCACGGCTTGGCTGGATCACATACACAGCGACGAGGTGCAGGGCGCAGGAAGGAGCGGTCATGGCCAAGACAGCAACCGAGAAGGTCCGTGAGTCCGGGTCCGAATCACCGGAGAAGGCACGTTCCGCGCCGCCCACCGAGACCGAAGCGCCGACCGGCTCCGACACCGCGACCGCAGAGCGCGGCGGGGTGCGTGTCCCGGTTCCGACGCTCGGGATGCGGATGGCGCGAGTTCCGCTGCCGCCCGGGCCGCGCAGCGTGGCGACCGGTGTTTCCTCGGCGACCACGGCGGTGCTCGATCGAGTACCGGACCGGGAGTCGTTGCTCTATTTCGGCGGGCTCGGGGCGGCCGCGGTCACCGGGCTGGTCTCGTGGCCGGTCGCCGGAGCGATCGGCGTCGGCGTCTGGGTGGCCGAGCATGCCCGTCGTTCGCCGGTGCCTGCGGGAGACGGGGCCGAAAAATGACCTGACCACGCGATGCCACCCAGCGCCGCCTCAACCGCGCCAGCTTTCGAGGACGCGGTCGACGGTGGGCCGGATACGAGCCCTGGCCTCCGAGCGGGGGATGCCGGTCATGAGGAGATGGTCGTAGTCGGTGTCGCGGTGGCGGATGGAAGCTATCACGGCGAGGGTGAGCGCTTCGGCGGACAGGAGTTTGGCGGCGGCGGTGCGGCCTACGCGGCCGCTGCCGCGGGCGGCGGCGTGTTCGGCGATCTCGGTGGCGCGGTCGGCGGGGCAGCGGGGGAACAGCCGCCGGATCTCGTCGGACATTCGGGCGCGGTATTCGACGTCCTCGGCGGCGCGGCGCACGCGGTCGCGGTCGCGGCGGCGGGAACGGGCCTCTTCGTCGGCCAGGCATTGCTGTTCGGCGCGGGTGAGGGCGACTTCCTCGACGAGGATGCCCAGCCGTTCGTAGCGTTTGCGCCGCCGGTTGAAGCGGACCACCACGGCGGCGAGGGTGCTCTCCTTCTTGGCGCGCCGGCTCAACGCCGCGTTCCCGGCCGGCAGGAACTCCAGATGATCCAGGTCCGAACAGGTGAGGCACAGCGGCCCGGCCGCGGAGGTGATCAGATACGAGCCGGTCTCGGCGCATTCCGCGCACGTCCAAGGTTCAGCGGCCTCGACCACCGTCAGATCCGGGGCCCGGTTCTGGCGCCGGACGACCTGCTCGCGCCGCGCCGGGCTGAGCTCCGCCGAGAGCCAGTGCACCCGGAACACCGTGTCGTCGCCGTCGTCGACGAACCGCAACGCCTCGCGGTCGCGGCCGCTCGACAGATACGCCGCTGTGGCCGCGGTCAGCCCGTGCTCGCGGGCCCACTCGCCCAGCAGATCCGCCGCTTCGAGCATTCGTCGCCCGTCCACCGCCGTGACCCGCTCCAGCGACGGCGCCTGCCCCTGTCGCCAGCGATCGACCTGACCGGACCGCACCCACCCCAGAACGGCGAACACATCGACCGCCGACACGTATTTGCGTTGGGCCAGCGCCGCTTCCGCAGCCTCGACCACCCGTCGCCGCAGCTTGGACACGAGTTCGAACCCTAGCGCACGCCGCGATGGGCGCAGGACGGTGCCGATGCGGCGGATTCGCTACGAAAAAGTGTCCTATCACCCGATCGAATGTCGGTATGCAAGCGGATGCCGGCGGGTGGCGTTCATCGGGCGCTGGTCGAATAGCGGGGCAACGTTCGCAGGGAGGAAGAGCCATGACCAGCATCGACACTCACGCCAACGGAACCGTCGCGTCCCGTGTCACCGAACTGACCACGGTTTTCGAGCGGGGACTTCGCGAAAACCTAGGCGTCGGCGCGTCTCTGGGCATTCGACTGGAGACCGCGGGCGACGGCTACACCCGGTACTACCTCGATCCGAACCCGGCCGCCATCAACGCGATGTTCACCGTGCACGGCGGCGTGCTGGCCACCTTGATGGACACGGCGATGGGGAGCGCGGTCTTCACGAAGCTCGGTGACGGCGTGGCCTATACGACGTTGGAGTTGAAGGTGAACTTCATCCGGTCGGTGACGCTGGACGGTTCCCGGCTGACCTGCGAGGCCAACGCCGTGCACCTCGGGCGGCGTACCGCGACGGCGGAGGGCCGGATCACCGACGCGAACGGCAAGCTGATCGCGCACGGTTCGACCACGATCCTGGTCTTGCAGCCCGAACACTGAGCGCAGCGGACGGCCCGGCTCCCGCAACACGATCGGGAGCCGGGCCGTCCGGTGTCGAAACTCAGGCCAGTGCACGGCATTCGTCGATGAAGCGCACCAATTCGTCGAGGCGGTCGCTGCGGGCGTCCACCGCGCGGTCGATCACTTTCACGAGGTGCTCGTAGGCCTCGGTGTGGTCGTAGGAGGCCACGTCGGCGATCTTCAGCGCCCACCGCCAGTAGCCGCGCATGGTGTCGGCCAAGGGCATGCGGAAGGTGGCGATCACCTCCCGGATCGGCTCCACGGCGGCGTCGCCTCGTACCCGCAGGTAGCGGCCGACCACGTCGGCCATGAAACTGAAATGCCGCGCCTCGTCGCGCGACAGCCGCGCCAGCACCGCCCCGAGCACCGGATCGTTCACCACCTCGCGCAGGTGCTGGTAGTACATCTGCGTCGCCTTCTCCTGCACCAGCGCGTAGGCGAAGAACTGCACCGGATGCCGGTAGGGCAGGTCGAACGGTTTCTGCCCCTCGATCGCCAGCTCGGCGCGCAGGGCGCCGCGCTCGGCCATCCCGGACGCCACCTGGTAGCGGCTCAGCGCGCGTGCGTGGGTGTCCTCCTCCAGCGCCCAGCGGACCGTGAAGTGGTAGAGCTCGCGGTTGTGCACGAACGCGTCCCGGTCGACGGTGTCGTCCACCGGGAAATAGCGGTGGTAGACGTCGAAGTAGCCGGGCAGATGGTCCTCGATGAGGGTGACGAACTGGACCGCGGACCGCTGGCCTTCGGTGAGCAGGCCCGCGTCGGCGCGGGACCAGTCGAAGGCGGTCTCCACGTCCCAGGCGCGCGTGGCGGGCGAGGCCGCGAGGAAACCGTCGACGGCCGCGACCACTTCGTCGACGGGAATCAGCGCCGATTCGATGTTCATCTGTCGCTCCTGCGGCTCAGCGGGCGTTACGGCAGGTCAGCGCGTAATGCTTGGTGGTGTAACCCCACCCGGCGTTCGCGATCTCCAGGTAGTGCCGCAGCTTCGCGGCCAAGCCGGGCCCGTGCGCGTCGATGCGTTCGGCGGCGGCGTCGACGTTCGCGATCCAGTCGTCGATGGTGCGGCGGTAGTGCTCGGTGAGGTCGTCCACCGCGATGACGGACAATCCCGCGTCCTCTGCGGCGGTGACCAGGTCGGAGAGCGGACGCAGATCGCCCCACCCGAAGATGTCAGCGCGCACGAACTCGGTTCCGGCCTTGGCGTCGAACGCCGTGCGCGCGGACGCGTTGCGGAAGCAGCTCTCCGACACGTACAGCGTGCCGCCGCGCCGCAGCACCCCGCGGGCTCGGCGGAAGACCGCGCCGAGATCGGGCATGTGCACGATCGAGCCGAGCAGCGTCACGGCGTCGAAACCGCGCGGCGGCAGTTCCATCCGCTCGAAGTGGCCGACCCGGGTGTGCACCCGATCCGCGAGACCGCGGGCGCGGGCCTGCTCGGCGATGTACTCGTGCTGGCGTGGCGCCGGGCTGACACCCGTTGTCTCGCAGCCGAATTCCGCCGCCATGAACAGGATCAGCGAGCCCCAGCCGCATCCCACGTCCAAGAGGCGTTCGCCGCCGGTCAGCCCGAGCCGGTCGGCCACGAACCGCAGTTTGCGCCGCTGCGCCTGCTCGAGGGTGTCGGCCTCGGATTCGTAGAGCGCCGAGCTGTATTTGCGCAGCGGGTCGAGGAATTGGCCGAAGATGTCGGGGTCGAGGTCGTAGTGCTGGTTGGTGTCTGCGGTGACCGGCTGGTCGGTGACGGTCACGCCGCCGCCTCGCGCAGCGCCTTGCCGACCACGGTGACGACGTCTTTCAACGAGGACAGGCCGAACACGTCCTGGTCCTCGAGTTCGATGTCGTAGGTGCGCTCGATCTTGGCGACCATGCGCAGCACGCGCACCGAGTCGACTCCGGCCATGCCGCGCAGGTCCAGGTCGGGGCGCAGCTCGGTCTCGGGGATGCCGGTCTCGGCGGTGGCGATGCCGGTGACCGTGCGCAGGATGTCGTCGGCGGTGTGGGTGGTGGTCATGACTCGACTCCGTTCGGGGCGAGGGCGGTGCCGGTGGACAGTGCGTGGGAGAGCGCGGCGACCTCGTCGTCGCCGAGGGTGAGCTGATGGCGCACGTCGTCGAGCGCGAACGGCTGGTAGGCCGCGGTGGAGCCGGCGCACACGAGGCCGTCGGCGTCGCGGATCTCCGCGGACGCCCGGATCGGGCGGTCTTCTTCGTCGCCGGGCAGCGTTGCGACGCAGTGGTATTCGCGTCCGACGAGTAGCGGGGTGAGGAATCGGGTGCGCTGGGTGACGGTGAACGCCGGGTGGCGGCGCGCCAGGACGATGAGATTGCCCATCACCTCGTCGCAGATCACGCCGATCAACCCGCCGTGCACGACGCCGGGGTAGGACTCGAACTCGCGCCCGAGCCGGAACCGGGCCTGCAACCCGTCCGGATGCGGGGTGAACCGCAGGCGAAGGCCGGTCGTGTTGTGCGGCGAGCAGCCGAAGCAACGGTAGTCCGGGATCACCGACCAGGGCACCCGGACGGTGTCCACTCCGCCGTGGACGGTGTCGTCGAAAGCGCTGTCGCGGTCCATGGCGCTAGGCGATCGCGTCGGCCAGGGCCCGGCGAACCTTGGCGTTGCTGGACAGGTCGAGTCCGGTCATGCCTGCGAAGGTGCGCCGGACCTTGTCGTGCAGGACCTCCAGCTCGCCCTCGGCGGCGACCTGCTCGAGGAACAGGTCGAAGCCGGTGTCGATGGTCTCGTGGTCGCCGAGTTCGCTGATCCCGGCCTTGAACGTGCTGACCGGGTGCTTGATCTTGGCCTCGGAGCTGTACACGTAGAGGGTCTCCAGCACCGACGGCAGCTCCTCGGGCCGCCGCCGCAGCCGCTCGGTGGCGTAGTGGATGAACTCGCGCGCGTGGCCCGCCTCATCGCGACTGGCGTTGAGCAGCAATCCCTTCAGCACGGGCTCCTCCACCCAGTTCGCCACCGCCCGGTAGATGTGGTTGACGGTGAGCTCGGAGATGATGTTGGTGGCCAGGGTCGCCGACGGGGTGGTGCCCGGCGCGTACGGCTCGCGCATCGAGTCGACGGCCTTGTCGTCCACGCGCTCGCCGAGCGCGTTCAGCCAGGAGCGGAACGCGTAGTGGTGCTGCACTTCCTGGTAGCCCCACACCACCGCGAACGTGGAGAAGTCGTAGTCGTCGACGAACTCGTTCAGGAATCCGTGCACCGCGGCGATGACGTTGGACTCGCCCATCGTCGCGCTCTTGGCCAGGGTGATGTACTCGGGACGGACCAGGGTCGCGTCGACGGCGTCGAGATCGAGGTCGGCCAGCTTCCAATGCAGGCGCTCGTAGTGGCGGAAGACGTCATAGCTGTGCACGAAAGGCTCCGGTTCGGTCGGGATTACCTGCGGTGGGTGATGAGATCGCGGGCGGCGAGCCGCTGGAGCTTGCCGCTGCTGGTACGGGGAATGCTGCGCGGCGCGACCAGGTGGACCTGGACCGCGGCCAGGCCGAGTTCGGCGGAGACCCGGGCGCGGATCGCCTCGGTCAGCGCGTCGGCGTCGGCTCCGGTGCGCTCGGATTCGGCGATCAGCGCGATCACGTCCGCGCCGTGCGGGTCGATCGCCGCCGTGCACCGGCCCTTGTACACGCCGTCGAGGTCGCGTACCGCGGCCTCGACGTCCTGGGCGTAGTAGTTCACGCCGCGCACCGTGATCATGTCCTTGCACCGGCCGGTGACGAAAAGCTCGCCGTCCCTCAGGTAGCCGAGGTCGCCGGTGCGCAGCCAGCCGTCGGCGAACAGCCCGGACACGCGCGCGGGGTCGGCGGTGAGATATCCGCCGGTGACCGCGTCGCCCTGGATGAGGATCTCGCCCACCTTGCCGTCGGGCAGGTCACAGTCCTGGTCGGGGTCGACCACGCGCACCCGCATACGCGGTACCGGCGAGCCCACTCCGGCCACCGGCCGAGCACCCGAGGCGTCCGGTGAAACACGCTGTGCGATCGCGCCATCCGACAGTGCGGCGCGATCCACCCACTCGAAGACGGGCGCGCGGCCCAGCGGCGGGAAGGTGACCGCGAGGGTCGCTTCGGCCATGCCGTAGACGCCGAACATCGTCGCCGGTCGGAATCCGGCGGGGGCGAAGCGCTCGCAGAACGCGACGACGACATCTCGGGAGATCGGTTCCGATCCGTTGAACGCGATCCGCCAGCGGCTCAAGTCGTAGTCGCGCACCCGCTCGGCGGGCACGGCGGCCAGCAGCGCCTCGTAGCCGAAATTGGGCATCGCGGTGATGGTGGTTCCGCTGGCGGCGAAGTCGGCGAGCCAGCGGGCCGGGTCCTTGACGAACGACAGCGGGGACCACACGTGGGCGGGGATGCCGCGCAGAATCGCCGAGAGCGTGCCGAACAGGCCCATGTCGTGGAACAGCGGAAGCCAGAACCCGCCCTGATCGTCCAGGCTCAGATCGATGCCGGTGCGGATCGATGCCAGGCCGCTGAGGACGTTGTGGTGGGTCAGGCGAACGCCTTTGGGTGTCGCGGTGCTGCCGGAGGTGAACTGGATGACGGCCGGATCGTCGCTCGACAGCTCGGGAAGGGCGGCGGCCGTCGCAGTGTCCTCCGCGAGAAGTGCTGCGGTGTCGATCAATTCGACGTCCAGCGTGTCGCCGAGCAGTGCCGCCAGGTCGGCGAAGCGATGCGACACCAGAATCGTGCGCATGCCCGCCGCCGCGACGATGGCGGCGAGCTTCTGCGGGTAGCCGCTCGCCGCGCGGGCGCCTGCGGGCAGCGGAAGGGGAGTCGCGGCGCCGCCCGCCGCCGTCACACCGAACAGGCAGGTGAGGAACTCGGGAGCATTCGGACTCAGGATGCCCACCGGTTCGCCGCGCCGCACCTCGCGCCGCAGCAGCGCCGCCGCCGCGACCAGCGACCGCCGGTGCAGCTCGGCGTAGTCCACCGTTTCCGGCAGCGACCAGAACGTGGCGGCCACCGCGGGATGGGCGGCGGCGATCTCGGCGAGGCGACCGTGCAGGGTCCCGGCCGAATCCGCGGAATTCATGTCTGCCACGGAAACAGCGAATTGTGACGGCGCATTGAACTCGTTGTGAATTGACGTCGGCGATAAACAAGGCCGATCATCCGATCGCACTGCGCGATAAAGTATTTCGGCTATGGCCCGATAGGAACGGGTAATCGTCGCCACACCGCGCCGGTGCCGCGCACCACGATGGACGAGAAATTCTCTCCCGCGTCCCGGAATTGTCCGCAGCGATCCGGCGGATGCTATGCCCTTTTCCGCGCCGCGTCCATTTCTACCCAGGAGTCGCCGGTGAGTTCCGACCAATCCGCGGTCGAGGAGTCGACCCCGGTTCAGCTGGCGGTCGTCGAGAGCGTCGCCGCGCACATGCGGCACAACCCGTACGGCAGTTACGACGTGCTGCGCGCGGCGGCCCCGTTCGTGCCGGGCCCGCACGACACCCACCTGGTGACCCGCCACCACGAGGCGCAGGCGATCATGCAGGACCCGCGCTGGAGCCACGCCGAGGAACCGGAACTGCTGCACGGTGACAGCGAGGTCGAACTGCCCGGCTCGTTCCTCTGGATGGAACCGCCGGAGCACACCCGCCTGCGCGGACTGGTGAGCAAGGCGTTCACCGCGCGCACCGTCAGCGGTATGCGCGAGCGCGCGGAGCGTTTGGTCGAGGACCTGATGGCGAAGATGCTCGCCGAGCGCGACGTCGACCTGCTCGAGGCGCTGGCCTATCCGCTGCCGCTGACCATGGTGTGCGAACTGCTCGGCGTGCCGCCCGAGGCGCACGAGCACGTGCGGGAGATCTCGGCGGGCATCGCGCGCGGCCTCGACCCCGACGTGCTGCTGTCGAAACCGGAGCTGGACGCGCGCACCGCCGCCGTGCACGCCTTTCTCGAATTCTTCGGCGACCTGGTCGAGCAGCGCCGCCGCACTCCGCGCGCCGACTTGATCACCGCGCTGGTGCAGGCCGACGACGCGGGCGCGCGCCTGACGCGCACCGAATTGCTCGGCACGCTGCTGATCCTCGTCGTCGCCGGGCACGAGACCACGGTCAACCTGATCGGCAACGGCGTGCTGGCGCTCATCCGCAACCCGGAGCAGTTCGAGCGGTTGCGCGGCTTCCCCGAGCTGTCCGAGCCCGCGGTGGACGAGGTGTTGCGCTACGACGCCCCGGTGCATCTGACCACACGCACCGCGCACGACGAGATCACTGTTTCGGGAAGGACTTTCGCGCCGGGCGATGCGGTGATCGTGCTGCTGGCGTCGGCCAACCGCGATCCGGCGGCGTTCCCGCGGGCCGACGAGTTCGACATCGCGCGGTATGCGCGCGGTCGAAAGGCCGAGCGGCACTTGTCCTTCGGGCTCGGCCTGCACTACTGCCTCGGCGCGCCGCTGGCGCGGCTGGAGATGAGCGTGGTGCTACGGGCGATCGCCGACCGGGTCGCGTCCATGTCCCTGCTCGAGGAACCGCTGTACCGGCCGAACGTGGTCGTGCGCGGCATGTCGCAACTGCGTGTCCGGATGGAGGCCCGATGAACACCGTTACGCCCGCCGAAGTCACCTTCGACGCCTTCGATCCGAGCGAGCGCGCCGACCCGTATCCGGCCTACCGGCGGGTGCGGGACGCGGCGGCGCTCTTCCCGTTCGCGTTCGGCGATGTGCCGGTCACGCTGGTCACCCGTTACGAGGAGTGCGCCGCGATTCTGACCGGCGCGGACTGGGGGCACGGCTACGCGGCGGGCATCAGTCCGTTCCGGGACACCACGGCGGCGATTCCCGGTTCCTTCGTCCGGATGGATCCGCCCGAGCACGGCCGCTACCGCAAGCTCGTCGCGAAGGCGTTCACCCCGCGGCTGATGGCCGAGATGGCCCCGGTCGCCGGGCAGGTCGTGCGGGAGATCGTGGACGCGGCGCTCGTCCGCGGCGAACTCGACGTGCTCGACGGCCTGGCGGTGCCGCTGGCGGTGGCGATGGTGCCGGTCCGGTTGCTCGGCGCCGACCCGGCCGACGCCGCGAAGTTCCGGGAGTGGCAGCTGGCCATCGCGCGCGGCAGCGACCCCGATTCGCTGCTCGGGCCGCGGGATGTGGCGGCCCGCACCGCCGCGGCCGTGGAGTGCATGGGCTACTTCGCCCGGTTGGTCCAGCGCAAGAAGGAGAATCCGACGCCGGACCTGCTGAGCGCGCTGGTTGCCGCGAGTGCGGACAGCGACCAGCTCACCGAGCCGGAGGTGATCGGCATTGCCCTGCTCACCCTGGTGGCGGGGATGGAGACCTCGATCAACCTCATCGGCAACGGCATGCTCGCGCTGCTGCGCAGCCCGGACCAGCTCGCCCTGCTGCGCGACCAGCCCGACCTCATCGCGCCCGCGCTGGACGAGATGCTCCGCTACGACGCGCCCACCCAGTTCACCATTCGCGTAGCGCTGGCCGACACGGTGGTCGGCGGACACCGGTTCCGCAGGGGCGACGGAGTCGTGGTGCTCACGGCGTCGGCCAGCCGGGACGACCGGGTCTATCCGGACGCCGACCGCTTCGATGTCACCCGCTACGCCGGAAACCATCCCGCGCGCAAGCATCTCGGCTTCAGTCTCGGCATCCACTACTGCGTGGGCGCGCCACTGGCGCGGATCGAGGCCGAAGCGGCGGTCGGCGCGCTGCTCGCGCGGGCTCCGAAACTGGCGCCCGCGACCGACGCGATCGAGTACCGGCCGAGCTTGATCCACCGCGGCATCGTGTCGCTGCCGGTGACGTTGTGAACGGGGCACGGCACGCCGTCGTGCTCGGCGCTGGCGTCGCCGGGCTGCTGGCGGCGCGGGTTCTGGCCGACCACTTCGCGCGGGTCACGGTGTTCGAGCGCGACGGCTTCGACGTCGAGGGCATGCGCAAAGGCGTTCCGCAGGCACGGCACCTGCACGGCCTGCTGGATGGCGGCCGCACCGTCATCGAGGAACTGCTGCCCGGATTCACCGACGAGATGACCGCGCGCGGCGCGACCCGCGCCGAGGCCCTGGTCGCGACCAGGTGGTACGTGGGCGGGCTGCGGGCCGCGCCGGCCGCCACCGGGCTCACCTCGCTGATCGCGACCCGGCCTCTGCTGGAATCGCTATTGCGGGAACGGATATCGCGGCTTTCTCAGGTGCGGCTCGTGGCGGGAACCGCGCGCGGCCTGATCGGTGACCGGCACGGCGTGCGCGCCGTGTCGGTGACGGGTGATTCCGGCGTCGAGACGCATGCGACCGACCTCGTGGTCGACGCGACCGGACGCGGCACGCGAGCGCCGGTGTGGCTCACCGCGCTCGGCGCCGAGCCGCCCGCAGAGCAGCGGCTGGAGGTGGATCTGGGCTACTCCTCGCGGTTCTACCGCCGCCTCGAAGGCCAGCTCGACGGGCACGCCTCGGTGATCATCTCGACCGGGGCCAGCGGCCGCGGCGGCGGCGCGGTGCGGGTGGAAGACGACCGCTGGCACGTCACGCTGGCCGGGATACTCGGTGACCACCCGCCCACCGACCCCGACGGCTTCACCCGGTTCGCCGCCTCCCTCGCCGCGCCGGACATCCTCGATCTGATCACCCGCTCCGAACCGGTCGGCGACGCGGTGCCGCACCGCTTCCGCGCTCCGGTGCGCAGGGCCTACCGGCGCCGTGCCGCGGTGCCCCATGGCTTCCTACTGCTCGGCGACGCGCTGTGCAGCTTCAACCCGCTCTACGCCCAGGGCATGGCGGTCGCCGCCCAGCAGGCCGCGGCACTGCGCGCGTGCCTGCGCTCCGGCGGACCCACGCCCGATCTCCCCGCGAGGTTCTACGCGGCGGCGGACAAGGCGCTCGACGTCGCCTGGCAACTGTCGGCCGGCGCGGATCTGGCGCATCCGGGGGTGGTGGGGCCGCGCACGGTGCGCACGCGGCTCACCAACGCCTATGTGGCCCGCGTGCATCGCGCGGCCCACGTCGACCCGCATGTGTCCAGGACCTTTCTGCGAGTGGCGAACCTGGTCGAACCGCCGACGGCACTGCTGCACCCCGCGATGGCGGGACGAGTACTGCTGCGCGGCGGCACCCGCGCGGCCGCACCGAACATCCGTCCCACCGGTCCCGGACCCCTTCGCGCATCGGGTCCTTCGCCGGACCCGCGGCCGTCCATCCCTTCCGATCGCCGACCCATTTCGACTACCGGCAGCATCGACCGGCGTCGGTGCTCCGCACAGGAGGAACCACTCGACATGGACTCGTCAACCGCTGGTACGGCTGTCGCGGAACAGGATTCCGCCGTCCAGACCGCCCTGATCCAGCTCTTCGGCCCCGAAGGCAGACCGGATCCCTACCGCCCGGCCCGGGTGCTGCGCGAGGCGGGCCGCCTGCACCAGACCCCCTTGGGCCACTACGTGCTCACCCGCTACGAGGACTGCGCCGCCGCCCTGTCGACCACCGCGTGGAGCCACGCGGAGGAGGCGGCGATGATGCATCCGACGGTGTCGCCGGAGGACGCGCCCGAGGAGTTGCCCACCTCGTTCCTGTGGATGGAGCCGCCGGACCACACCCGGTTGCGCAACCTCGTGACCAAGGGCTTCACCCCGCGCATGGTGACCAGGCTGCGTCCGCGAATCCAGGAACTCACCGAGCAACTGGTCGACAAGGCCATGGAGGCAGGCGAATTCGACCTCGTCGAGATGATCGCCTACCCGCTGCCGCTGATCATCGCGTGCGAGCTGATCGGGGTGCCGCCGGAGGCCTACGACCAGGTTCACCAGTGGTCGCAGGATTTGGCGCGTGGCTTCGACCACGATTACACGCTGCCGGCGGCGGCGCTGAAGGCGCGCAGCGCGGCCTCGCGCGGATTCATGGGCTACTTCCGCGAGTTGCTGAACCAGCGCCGCCGCGACCCGAAGGACGACCTGCTCAGCGCGCTGTCCCAGGTCGAGGATCGCGGGGACGTGCTCACCGAACAGGAGTTGCTCGCCACCTGCATCACCACGTTCGTGGCCGGGCACGAGACCACGGCCAACCTGATCGGCGCCGGTTCGTTGCAGTTGATGCGCAACCCAGAGGCGATCGATACGCTGCGCAAGCGACCGGAACTGGTCGCCTCGGCGCCCGACGAACTCTTGCGCCTGGAACCGTCGGTTCAGATCACCACGCGTGCCGCGACCCGCCCGATCACGCTGGCCGGGCACGACTTCGAGCCGGGCGAAGGCGTGGTGGTGCTGATCAATTCGGCCAATCGCGACGACGCGGCCTACGCCGACGCCGATCGCATCGACGTCGCCCGGTACGCGGACCCGATGAACCCGGCCAAGAAGCATCTCGGCTTCAGCCTGGGCATCCACTACTGCCTCGGCGCGCCGCTGGCGCTGCTGGAGATGGAAGTGCTGCTGGAAGTGCTGTTGCGGAAGGTCCGCGACATCGAGGCGCTGTCGGACACGCCGCCGTACAAGCCGAATGTCGTGATCCGCGGGTTGGCGGCGCTGCCGACTCGTTTCACCGCCGTGTGAGTCCGGCGCCATCGGGCCGGACCCGGCCCGATGGCAACACGGTCAGCTGCCGAGCACCTCGATCTTCGCTTCGTCGACCTTGATGTTCTGGTCGGTCGGGTTGCCCTGGGGTTTCACGGTGATGCGCGACTTCTCGACGCCCGCGGACTCGAGTTCTGCCGCGATGTTGTCGCCCCTGGCCTTGGCCACGGATTTGGCGGTGGCGGGGTTCTCGTCCTGGGCGTAGGTCGTGATCTCCACCTTGGCGTCGTTGCCTTTCAACGGTACCGCCACCACTTTGATGGTGGCGACGTCCGTCCCGCTGAGGTCGGAGCTGCCGCTGTCGAAGGTGATCGGCGCGGCGGCCAGCGCCGCGTTGATCGCGTCCTGGATCACCTGCTGCGCGGTGTTCAGGCCCGAGCGCACGGCCGAGGACGCGGTCGCGGCCAGGCTGCTGCGCAGGGGGTGGGTCTGCTCGGTCGTCGTCGCCGAAGAATTCGAGCCGTCGTCGGACCCGCACGCCGCGGTCACGAGCAGCGCGACGGCCACAGCGGCGATTCCACTGACGCTTTTCTTGGAAATCATCTGCCTACTCCTGTTTCGGTGGAGAAATCCCGTATGCGCCATTCGGTGCGATGCGTGGAATTGCCCGGGAACAGGCCCGCACGCATACGTCTGTCCAATGCTGTCGGTGCACTCGATCCTTGCACAGGCACGCGGCCCCGGAGTGCCGTTTCGCGGGTCGCCGCATTTCCCGGTCACGAGCGGCGCAATTGTTGCCGGAATGTGCGCGAGTCGCCATGAGCGCGGCGTAGCGTCGATTCGGCGAAATGCGGGAGTTCTCCCGGCCGGGCGACGACCGGTTCGGGAGGGGCCGGACGTCGAGACGGACCGGACCAGTCGCGCGAATCGGCCCTTCGCGGCCGGATGAGCAGAGGAAGTGAATCGCGGTGCGGTCGGTGAAGTTGTCCGTGGCATTGGCCCGGGAAGTCTCGCTGGCACGGAGCCGGGCAGCGACCGGATGGCTGCGCGGAACGCCCCAGGGCCGCACCGTGCGCCGGGTGATCGATGGCTTGGCGGAGGTCCAGATCGTCGATCGGTCGATGGTGCTCGCCGCGCAGATCTTCACCTCGGTGCTGCCGGTGATCATCGCCGCGTCCGTCTTCAGCGGGTGGCATGCGGCGGCGGAGACGATCAACGACCAGTTCGGGTTCGATTCCGGCTCGCTGGGCGCCGAAACCGGCGCGAGTTCGGACGATCCGACGCTGGCGGCCTTCGGCGTGGTCGGACTGCTCATGGTCGTGCTCGGCGGGACCTCGTTCGCGCGCGCGCTCGCTCGCGTCTACGCGGCGGTATGGAAGGTGCCGACCCTTGGCCCCCGCGATGCGTGGCGCTGGCTCGCCGCGCTGCTCGCCGTCGCGATCGCGGTGGCGCTGGTGGGGCAGACCAGGGAGCTCACGCGAATCCGGTACGCGGGTGGACCGCTCGCCCTGGCGGGTGAGCTGGTCGTCTGGGCTTGCGTCTGGACGGTCGCGCCTTTCCTGCTCACGAAGGGAGCGCTGACCGGGCGGCCGTTGTGGGTGTCCGGAGTGCTCACTGCCGCCGGTCTGACCGCGATGCACGCGGTGGGGCGGGTGGTGCTGCCGCGGGCCACGGCGAACGCCGAAGCGCACTTCGGTCCGCTCGGCCTGGCCTTCACCACGGTCAGTTGGCTTTTCGTCCTGTCGATGGTGATCGTGGGCGCGGCGGCGGTCGTCAAGGCGCTCGCTCTGGACGAGACCGCCGTCGGTCGTTTTCTGCGCGGTCCGCAGCAGAACGGCGCGTGATGCGGCAGGCAGCTCGCTCTTCCCGAAAAGCTCTGTGTGTCAGGCCTTCTCGGTGAGTTACCAGTCGACCGCGCCGAGTTCGTGCAGCCTGCGGAAGACCAGCATCGAGCCGGGGGCGACGTGGTCCATGGCGGCGTACTCGCGCACGGTGAAGTAGCGCAGTTCGGCGATCTCGCTGGTGGGTCGCGGCTCCCCGTCGAGTTCCGCGGTGAAACAGGTCATGTGCAGCTGGGTGCCAGGGGAGTGCCCGTACGCCTCGGCCCGGAACACGCCGAGTTCGTCGTAGGCGACGACGCCGACGCCGAGTTCTTCGCGCACCTCGCGGTGCAATGCCGCCTCGGGCGTCTCGCCCGGGTCGATCTTGCCGCCGGCCATGTAGAAGACGTCCTTGCCCACCGAGCGCGCCTGTAGCAGGCGGCGATCCCGGACATGGGCCAGAGCGGCGGTGCGAATCACCGGCCCACTGTACTGAGCGGACCGAACGCGACGTCAACCGGATTTGCGGCGGTTCGGGCCGCTCAGTGCTCGAGCACGGCGCGGTGCAGGAGCTCGCCGATGCGCCGGTGGATCAGCGCGGTGTCGTCGCCGTCGGCGACGAACTCCAGGAACAGCGCCGCACCGGCCGCCAGCGCGATGACGGCCCTGGCATCCAGTTCGGATCGCGCACGCGATTCGGTGTCGCCCGCGGCGAACAGCGCGGCCGCGGGGGTGCTGAATCCGGCCCACAGCCGGTCGCGCAATTGCCGATCGCGATCGAGCGCGGTCAGCAGGCCGGGCACGGCCGCGCGAACATCGTCCCGCGCGAACAGTTCCCGGCTGCCGCGCAGCACCCACTCGATCCATCCCTTCCGATCGGTTCCCTCGAACGGGCCCAGATCCGGCGTCTCACCGAGGACGGCGTGCAGCACCAGTTCGGCCTTCGATTGCCAGCGGCGACCGATGGACGCCCGGCCGACCCCCGCGCGTGCCGCCACCGCCCGCACGCTCAACTCGTCCCAACCCACCTCGACCAGCATCTCCCGCACGGTCGCCAGCACGCGCTGCTCGACCGACTCGTCCCGGGGCCGGCCCGCGCTCCGGGTCGCCGACTGCGGGTCCTGCGCCGTTTCGCCCATGCCGCTTCCTGACCTCCATTACGATGCCACTGGCATCGAATTTGTACCGATGCTTCCGATGTGCGGCCATTGTCGCGTGTGCCGTGGGCGCGGCGGCGGTGGACCGGACGGCGGAACCCGTGGTGACGAAGGAATGAGATGGGCGGACCGAAAGGCATACCGGCTGAAGCCGGTACGGCGGCGCGAGCGGCGAGCGCGTGGACGCCGACCGGAAGTGACGAGGGGTAGCCGGTATGCGAATAGCGGTCACCGGCGGCACCGGCTATCTCGGCGCGCACACCGTTTCCGCACTATTGCGGGACGGGCATCAGGTCGTTCTGCTGGTCCATCCGAGCGAGTCCCTCGCCGCGGTGGTCGGCATGTTCGACAACACCACGCCGGACATGCTGTCGGTGCTGCCCGGTGACATCAGGGACCCGCAGACCGTGGAGAAGTTGCTCGTCGGATGCGACGCCGTTCTGCACGCGGCGGGCGTGGTCGGCACCGACAACCGGCGCGAGCAGCTGATGTGGGAGGTCAACGCGGACGCCACTGCGATGGTGCTCGCCCGAGCGACGGCGCTCGGGCTGGACCCGATCGTGCACGTGGCCAGCTACAGCGCACTGTTTCCCAGCCCCGATCCGGTCATCACGCCGGATAGCCCCACCGCGCCGGGTCGCAGCGCCTACGGCCGTACCAAGTCGGCCGCCGATCGGATCGCGCGGGCATTGCAGGCCACCGGCGCCCCGGTGGTGATCACCTATCCGTCCAGCGTCGTCGGCCCCGGTCTCGGGGCGCAGGCCGGGATCACCTCCGACGGTTGGGGCGCCATCCTGCGAGCCCGCGTCGCTCCGCGAATCCGGGGCGGGATGCAGATGATCGACGTCCGGGACGTGGCCGCCGTGCACGCCGCCGTCATGCGCCCCGGTCTCGGACCGAGGCGCTATCTGTGCGGCGGTCACCTGGTGGCCTTCGACGAGATCGTCGATATTTTGGAAGGCGCTGCCGGGCAACGGATCCGCCGGATACCGGTGCCGAAGGCCGCCCTGCTGGGAATCGGACGGCTCACCGACGCCGCCGCCCGATTCCTCCCGATCAGCGCGGGCCTCAGCTACGAGGCGGCGTGGTTGCTGACCACCGCCACGCCGACCGACGACTCCCGCACGCTGGCCGATCTCGACCTGCGCTGGCGGCCCATCCGGGACGCCATCATCGAATCCGTGCGCCGCGAAACCGATTCCCGCACCTGATGCGGCACGGGCCGGTCGGACCAGTTCCCGGAGCTCGAGTGCTCGCCGGAGGCGGCATCACGCGACCGCGGTTCCCTCGAGCTCGACCAACTGGCCCGGGATCGCCAGCCGTGTGACCCCGAGCATCGTGGTAGTCGGTGCCACCCCGGAAGCCCCCAATCTCGACGCCAGCACACCGTAGTGCTGGAAAAGCAGATCGACGTCGGTGGTGTAGACGTTGAGCCGGACGAGGTTCGCGAGAGACATGTCGGCCTCGCCCAGCACGGCCTCCAGGTTGTCCAGGCTCAGCGCCAACTGCCCCGCCATGTCACCGTCATGCTGAGGCCTGCCGTCGCCGCTCATCGCGGTCTGCCCGGAGCAGTACAGGGTCCGGGTGTGGCCGCAGACGAGCTCGCCCTGGTTGAATCCCATCTCCACCGACCACGTCACCGGGTTGACTGCCGTTCGTTCAACTACCACATCAGCTCCCATTCGATTTCGAAGTACGTACGTCCTGTCGGCCCGGTGGCCGCCGTCCGTGACGCCGTGGTGCTGAGCCTCCCAGCGAATCACGACATCCTGTGTCGTGTATTCGTTAGAGTTTTCGTATGCGCGCCGACCGGTTGGTCTCGCTGGTGCTACTGCTGCGCCAGCGCGGTCGGCTGACTGCGACCGAGCTGGCCGACGAGCTGGAGGTGTCCACCCGCACCGTGTTGCGCGACATCGAGGCGCTGTCCGCGGCCGGTGTCCCGGTCTACGCCGAACGCGGCCGGCACGGCGGTTACGCGTTGTTACCCGGATTTCGGACCGAGCTCACCGGGCTGAACCACGACGAGGCGCTTGCCCTGCTGATCGCCGGATCACGTCGCGGCGCGCAGGCATTCGGCCTCGGCTCGGCGCTTGCTTCGGCGATGCTCAAGGTGATCGACGCGCTACCCGAAAGCTACCGGGACACCGCGGCTGACGTGGCCGAGCGATTGCTCGTCGACCCGCAGACCGATCTGCTGTCGCGTCGGCTGATCGCTGAGGAAGTGCCCGACACCATATCGGCGGAGATCCGGCGCGCGGTGTTCGCCGGACACAAGCTGCGCATCCACTACGCGGCTGTGGACCAGACCCCGAAGTGGCGCACGGTGGATCCGATCGGCCTGGTCATCGTTCGCGACCAGGGTTACCTGCTGGCCACGAGATCTGGCGCGGACCGCACCTACCGGCTGTCGCGGGTGCTGGCTGCGAAGGAACTCTCCGAACCGGCACAGCGACCGGGCCGGGTCGATCTGGACCGGGCGTGGCAGGAACGCAGCACGCGGTTCCGGACCGGCGGCGACCGAATCGCCGTGCTGGTACGGGTGAACCCAGCCCGGCGAGAGGAACTCGTGAGCACCGCACTGGCCGTCCGCACCGAGGAAACCGACACCGACGGCTGGCTGCGGCTGGAGCTGATCTTCCAAGACTCGCGACACGCCGAATGGGCGCTGTGGCAGCTCACCACAGACGCGGAAGCACTGGCCCCGCAGTCGTTACGCACTTCCCTTCGCTACCGCGCCGCCGCGATCGCCACCTACTACGGGGAGTCATCCTGAGAGTCGTCGCCTGCTGACGTCACCCCGGTGAGTATCGCGACCTCCGCTCGCCGCAGGCCGGGCGACCGCCGCAGGCCCACTGTCGGCAGACCGACGTCCTTCGGCGTGATCTTGCCCCTACGGGTGCGCGGTCGCACAGCTGGGCGCGCCGGGACAGATGTGCGGGCCGTAGCCGAAAGCCAAGTGCCGGTTGGCCGTCGGGCGGGAGACGTCGAAGTCGTCGGCGTCCTCTTCCTTGGTCATCGGCGATGCCCAACCGCCGCTCGCCACTTCGGCGAGCACGGCGGCGGCGCGTCGGGGCTGACGTTGTCGTGGAACATCGGGGTCTCGCGATGTACCCGGGACTCACCAACGCTTCAGTATGGGACCTGCACGAAGTCCGCCAGTTCGCGGACCTCTGCGGTCAGCGTCCTGCGCTTCTCGATCATTCCTGCGAGGATGTCACGCGCAAACCGTTGTTTCACAAGCCATTCCGGCAGCTCCCGCCGGATCTGCTGAAGCACGGCGAGCGCTTCCGGGTACTGCCGCATAGCTGCGTGTGCTGCTGCAATGTCGAGCCGATGACGCTGCCACGGCCATGGCAGAGGGTACTTCGTCCCCGCCAGTTGCGCACCGATCGCCAGCGCCACTTGCGGTTTGTCGACGACCATCGCGTTCTCTGCCGCCAACATCTGCACGGTGACCGGGCCGAATGCGTGCAGCAGGCCGTCTTTGGAGTCGTGTTCACCGTGACGGATCGCCATCCCGGCTACGCGGGCGAACGCGAGCGCGTCTTCTGCCTCGCCAGGCCGGTTGTCACGTATCGCCGCTGTGGAGACACGTTGCAACATCAGTCCCCAACCGGCGAGGTCTTCCCGTGATGCCTTCGAGATCCGGCGCGGTTCGAGATCGTCCGCCCACTTAGTTGCAACCTCGCGCGCCTTGGCCAGATCGCCTTTGCGAATCCAGCGCCAGCAATCCGCATCTGCCAACGGCGCAGCAGCACGAAGGTCGGGGGCATCATCGAGTGCCAAGGCGATGGCGTGGTCTGCGGCGTCGAACTGCCAGGTCAGGCACATTTGCCATGCCACCATCTGGCGAATCCGTGATCGTAGTCTGCGTGCATCGGTGGTACCCGAATCCGCAGCAGAAACCAGGTAATCCGCGTCGCGCAACATCGGTACGAGCCGAGGAGCGAGTTCTGTGAACCGACCACCACGGAATAGCGGCTTGACCTCAGCGAATGTCGCACTGACACCGGCGACGGTCGGCGGCTCGCTGAACTCATCAGCCGGGTAGATACCAGCCAGCGCCTGACGGACCTCGGCCCACAACTCGACATCTGTCACGTCTGGATCGGCCGCATCCGGCTTGACGATCAACGCAGATGTTTCGACTCGCAGTGCACTCGCCAGCCGACGCGCCGTCTCAGTTCTCGTCGATTCCTGACCACCCTGCTCCAGAAGCCTGACCAGCTGAACCGATACACCGGAACGTTCTGCAAGCTCCGCCTGAGTGAGCCCACGCCGTTTACGAATACTGCGCAGGCGGTCCCCTAGTTGTGCGCCCATATGCCAACGGTACGTGGGCTCAATTGATTTCGAGAGATTTCCGAATTAGTAGTTTGCAACGCCGCTGCTCACTACTGCCATTGTGGCCATCGAGCCGAGCGCTGACGCTGAATAGGCCCCGACGCCGGGTGCTGCCAGGTCTTCATCCCGGCCCTGCTGGTTGCCTGATTACGAATAGCCCGCGGTCGGCCTCGGCGTCGGGTGCAAGCCAATCGTTCGAGCGAGGGGAGACGCTTGTGAACTCACAGCAACAGCCTGAGGACACACCGTTGTCGGTATGTCACTTCTACCGCCACGTGTGTGACCTGCCAGCAGAAGTCAACCCACCGCACTTGGGGCGCATCACGCTACGCGCGGGCCGGGTGTGCGGGGTGATGATGCCCGCGTTCATCGGCTCGGAAGTCAAAGCGTGGATGCACCGCACGGGCCAGCAATCCGGGCCGGTACTGACGCATCCGCGTTCGCAGCGTTGGACGTTCCTCACCGGCCCTGATCTGCCGGAGGACATTCGGTTGTTCGCGGAGATGTCGCGGTTGGGTGTGTCGATCCTTCGTGCGGGGGAGATCGCGTTGCCCGGTCCGGGACAGCGGCCCGGCTTGTTTCGGGCGTGGGTGCATCCGCCCCATGATTCCTACCGGCCCTCGGGACGGGCGGTGGTCGAGGCGATCCGGGGCTGCGTCGCCGAGCGTGTGCGCCAGCGAGGGCGGGTGATGGCGTATGCCTGAACAACCCCACGTTGTTGTGCCGCACGGGTGCGGTCCGGTGTGTGGGCCGTGGATCACCGTCGAACAATGCGGCCTGTTCACCTTCCACCACCAGACCGGCGAAATGCTGTCGGTCGAATGCCCGTCGATGAACTGCTTCGGGCAGATGGTGACGGTGGTTCGCGGTGGCATGGCCGACCACGATTCCCCGATGGACATCGCGCTCGGTGGGCAGAAATGCCCGTGGATCGGTATCCGCGTGGTGTTCGATCCCACCCGCTATCCCGACCCCGCCGCCCAGCCTGCGCCGCCGCCAACCCAGCCGCCGCAGGCCGGTCGGTGACCGGGGACCAGGACGCCGAGCGCGCCGACGCCGAACTCGACGTTCTTATCGACGTGATCGGCACTCTGGTAGCCGCCACCACAGACGCGGTGCCCGACGGGATGAGCGACACGACCCGTGTCCGTGTGATGGCGATGGTGGTCTATGAACTGATCAGCAGCGCCCGCGCTGCCGCCGCACCGCACACCGGACGCCTGTATGCCGCACCGGTACTCGATCCGATCATCGACAACATTCCCGCCGCCGACGACATCACCTTTCTGGACCTGTTGATCCCCGCCATCATCGGCCAGCACCTCAACAACACCTGAACCACCCAGACCGCCCCGCACGAAAGGCGCGTCCCCCTGGCCCCTTTGCACCACAGGGGAAGCGCGCCACGTGCCGGGGCACCCAGAAGGGGGAAGGCTGCGCGGACGGGACTCCGCATCGGTGTGCCCAACCGACCCCGCCCGCCAGCCTTCCCCCGACACGCCGAATTTATTGCGCTACAGCAGCATTCAAACCAGGGTGATCCCTTCACGGAAGGCTCCCATGCAACCCGCAGACGAACCGCACCACTCCATGCACGGCATGACCTCACCTTTGCCGGACGAACCCGACGTGCACCTGATCGTGCGAATGCGCGGCCACCAGCTGCACTACGTGGCGTGCCTGACTGCGGCCCTGGTGTTCCTGTAAGACCAGAGTGTCCGCCGTTGCACCGACGCCGCAGCCGTCGCCAGCGGCGCAACCGACCGGCTGCCCCGGATGCCCTGTGAGCGGCTGTATGGCGAGCGATGATGGCGACACCCCGCCTCCGCACACCGCTTGCCCGGCGACACGTACCGACGTGACACTGTAGTGCTCGAAACCGCGATACGAGACAGCTCGCATGAGGGGAAGGCTTCGCCAGTGGACGACGACCAAATGGGTTTTGATATCGAATTCGACGCCGCAACGGAGGCGTACTTGGACTGGGTTGCGCCGGAACGCATGGAATCGGCCATTCGGAAATTCTTGTCCGACACAGTTCCCGGAGTCGCCGCATACACGGATTCGTGGTGGAAACCGCCGTTGACGTTGCAAATCTTGGAAGCCACACAGAGTCGCTTCCACGACCGCGCAAGATTTTTTTCGCCGGAGAACCGGGAAGTCGCAGATGGATTCATTCGATTTTTGGGTGAAGCTTGCGTGCGGCGGCATGCTGGGATGACATGGACGAATAGCCCGGACTCCGGTGCTCCTTTGTATTCCGATTTCGGACCCGCTGTGCACTTTTCTGACAGTGGTCTCGGCTGTGAGCTGATATCACTGGCGGAAGAGTTGTTCATGGAGAATTTCGGCCCCAAAGGGGTTGAATACAGTATTCGAATGGCCGGTAGACCTGCCTGATTCGACTGTAAGTGGGGGGCGACAGTGCCCGATGAGTACGATGCCATCCGGCGGCGATTGACCAACTATGAAAAGGGCCTGTACTTCGAACTGGGGCGAGCGCAGATCCGGGGCGAGACTCGCGAACTCGGCTGGGTCCGTCAATTCGCAATCAGAATCGGAAAGAGTGTCCGCGTACTAGATTCCGCACGCACTCAGGGCAGGGGCGCAAACGGTGTCGAACGGAAATCAGGACGCGTCAACGAGCGAGAAACGCTCAGGCAACTGAAGACTGAACGCACGGCACTTCAGGCAGGAATACTTACCCAAAGCCGATGGGAGACTGTTTCTGGGGAAAAGGTGCCACGCTCCGTCCTCGAATACATGTGCGAAATAGCCCAGGAGTTCCCGGGCAGGTTTCAGCACGAAGTAGTTTCGAGGTCGGATGCACTTCGCGCGATGCAGCTCGGGCAGTCGCTGGTATCTCAACAATTGGAACTGATCCGGCCGTACGAGCTGCAACGGGCCGATCGGGCGCGGGAACGGCTGGCGAAGATTCGCCAGATCGTGCGGGCGCAAGAACGAGCCGAAAAATTCCGGAAGATCCAGCAATTCCGCGAAGCTGCCGCGCGTGGCCGGGCGGATGCCCCGCATCAGGTGGAACACGACCGGCAAGCCCGTGTAGAGGCCGAGCGATCCCGGCAGGCACGCCAGACGCCGGAAACCGAGCGGGCACGCATCGAACGAGAAGCCGCCGAACGGGTGGCGCAGGAATTCCCGGTACCCAGCCAGTACCAGGAACGCGAAACCGCCGACACCGCAGAACAAGCGGCCCGCGAAGCGACCGACGCCGCCACGGTGGAGCGCGAAGCGGCCGAGGCACGCGCGGCAGCAGCCGAGAAGGAACGCGAAGCGGCGTTCAAGGCGCTGGACGAGGCGAGGAACGCCGCGTTCAAGGAGCTGGACGAGAAAGGCCGTCTGTCGGAGGTCGAACGACTTCTGTGGTTGGGACAGGCGCAGCACCCACAAGCGGCGGTGCGGCAGCCGCCCGGTCACGCGCCGGGCGTGGCGCGTGGCGGCACCGGACACGGACAAGACCGCGCACGCGGAATAACTCGTGACCGATAACGTGGGCAGACCGATGCCCGACGTGCGCCGAACCTGGCGGGGTACGCCTGACCACCGCCACGCCGACCCACGCACCCCGGCAGAACTCGGCCTGCTCTGGCGGCTCATCGGAAAGCCATCATCGAATCACTACGACGCGAGCGGGTTCCCGCCCGTGACGGGGTGCGGTCCGGTCAGATCAGTTCCCGGGAAACGGCCGCGACCAAACCGCCGTCGATGATCAGGTCCTGCCCGTTGACGTAGGACGCCTCGGCGGACGCGAGGAATGCCACGGCGTCGGCCACGTCCTCGGCGGTGCCGAGTCGGCGGCTCGCCACTTCGGCGAGCACGGCGGTGTGCGCGTCGGGGCTGACGTTGTCGTGGAACATCGGAGTCTCGATATAGCCGGGGCTCACCGAGTTCACCCGGATCCCTCGGGGGCCCAGCTCCGCCGCGAGGCTGCGGGCCAGGTTGTGCACGGCCGCCTTGGTGGCCGCGTACAGCGACGCGCCAGGCAGGCCGCGGTGCAGGGTCCACGACGCGTTGATGACGATCGCCGCGTGCACCGAAAGCAGCGGCAGCGCCTTCTGGACGGTGAAGAACACGCCCTTGAAGTTGATGTCCACGACGCGCGCGAACTCGTCTTCGCTGATCTCGGCGTTCGGCCGGAAGGACGCGACGCCCGCGTTGGCGAACACGACGTCCAATCGGCCGTGCCGGTCGCGGACGGCGGCGGTGAGCGCGTCGAGATCGGCCGAGCGCGCCGCGTCGGCCTGGACCGCGAGCACCCGGTCGCCGCCGCGCAGTGCGTCGACCGCCGCGTCCAGTCTGGCCTTGTCCCGGCCGGTGATGACCACCTGTGCGCCTTCGGCGAGCAGCCGTCGTGCGGTGGCCAGCCCCATGCCGCTCGAGCCGCCGGTGACGAGTGCGATCTTGCCGCCGAATCGGGAGATGTTGTGCGTCATGGGAATCAGCGTGCCGAATGTCCTGGCGGGCGAACAGTGTCCAGTCCACCTAGGTGTGGCGCCACCAGGCTGCGGTCACCCCGGGGCGGTGAGCGCGACGCGCATCAGATCCTCCACCCGCTCCGCGCTCTCCGGCTGCGGGTTGTAGAGCACCAGGAACCAGCCGGGGTGGTCGGCCACCGCGAGGGTGGTCGTGTCGAACACCAGGTCGCCGGCGTCGGGATGGCGCACCGCCTTCACGGCCTGGACGGCGGCGTCCACGTCGTGGCGGGCCCACAACCGGGCGAATTCTGGGCTCGCGGCGCTGAGTTCGCCGACCACCCGGCCGAATTCCGGATCGTCGGGAGCGTAGGCGGCGTCGGCGCGGAAAGCGGCCACGACGGCGGGCGCGATCGCGGTCCAAGCCACGTGCATGCCGCGATACCGGGGGTTGCGGAAGAAGGAGACCAGGCAGTTGTGGTCGGCGGCGGTGAATCCGAAGACGGTGCGCGCGGTGTCGTTGACCGCGAGGAGATTCCAGTAGCGGTCCCGCAGCACGGCGGGCCGCGCTCCCCAAGCGTCGAGCAGTCGGCGCAACTGCGGGGTGACCTCGGCGTCACGCGCCGGGCCCGGCGGCGGCGGATTGAGACCGGCGAGCAGATACAGATGCCGTCGCTCCGGGCCGGACAGGCGCAGCGCCGCGCCGACGGCGTCCAGCACCTCCGCCGACACCGTGATGTCGCGTCCCTGCTCCAGCCACGTGTACCAGGAGACGCCGACCCCGGCGAGCATCGCGACCTCCTCCCGCCGCAGGCCGGGCGTCCGCCGCTTGCCCACGGTCGGCAGACCGACGTCGCGCGGCGTGAGCCTGGCTCTGCGGGTGCGGAGGAAGTCGCGCAGCTGCGCGCGCCGGTGCGGCGCCGGGGAATCACTGGCCATGGGCACGGTAACAACCCGTGCGCCGAATCAGTTCCCCAGATACACCGGGAACGCTTCGAGGTCGTTCTGGGTGAGCACCGGCAGGTTGCGGATTTGTTCGACCGGCACGGCGAAGCGCAGGCCGGGGAAGCGGGCGAACAGGGCGGGCAGCGCGATGCCCGCTTCCATGCGGGCGAGCGCGGCGCCTGGGCAGATGTGCGGGCCGTAGCCGAAAGCCAAGTGCCGGTTGGCCGTCGGGCGGGAGACGTCGAAGTCGTCGGCGTCGTCGCCGTGCACGGCGAAGTCCCGGCCGATCGCACGGTAGGACATGACCACACCCTCGCCCTTCTCGATGACGGTGTCGCCGACGGCGATGTCCTCGGTGGCGAAACGCATCAGCAGATGGGTTACCGGGCTGTCCCAGCGCAGGGTCTCCTCCACCGCGGCGTCCCAGGTGCGGTCGCCGGCGTGGACGGCGCTCAACTGCTCCGGCCGCGCCAGCAGGGCGCGCACGGTGTTGAGGATGAGGCCGATCGTGGTTTCGTGCCCGGCGGCCACCAGCGCCTTCAGGTTGCCGACCACTTCCTCTTCGGTCAACGGCTCGGCGTCGTCGCCGCCGACGATGAAGGCGCTGGTCAGGTCGTCGGTCGGGTCGGCGGTCTTCTTGCGCACCAACTCGGTGAAATACAGGTCCAACTCGTCGATCACCCGCAGCCGCTCGTCCTGCGGCGTCAGCAGCGAGAAGAACGCTTTGTACCAGTCGAGCAGCATCGGATGGTCGGCGCGGTCCACGCCCATCAGCTCACTGATGACCCGCATCGGCAGCGGGTAGGCGAACACCGTCTTGAGGTCGACCGCCGCGCCGTCGCGTCCGGCCTCGGCCAGGTCGTCGAGCAGTTCGGCGGTCATCCGCTCGACCGCGGGACGCAGCGCGTCGAGCCTGCGCTTGGTCAGCGCCTGGGTGGTCTTGATCCGCAGCCTGCGGTGCTCGGGACCGTCGACGGTGAACATGGAACGGCCCGCGTCGACCATGCCGATCAGCGGCCACTGCCTGGTCACCGCGCCGGACTGCCACAGCGACCAGGCGTTGATGTCCTTGACCAGCCTGGTGTCGACGAGCAGCTGCCTGGCCAGTGCGTGCTGGGTGACGGTCCAAGCGGGCACGCCGAGCAACTCGATCCGGGTGAGCGGACCCGCGGCGCGCAGCCTGCTGGTCTCTCCGCCCAGGTCGCCGACCATCGGATCGATGACAAGGGCTGCTGCGTGTGGGCATTCTCTGCTCACGGGGTACCTCCGACGGCGCGAACGGGTGTGAAGCGGACGGGCAGGGATGTCATGCCGCGCAGAAAGGCCGACGGTCGCCGGACCAGGTTTTGGGCGGGCACCGCGAGATCGAGATCGGGCAGCCGGTCGAGCAGCACCTCGATGCCGGTGCGCGCGACGACCTCGGCGATCTCCTGCGCGGGAAACGGGCAGCGGTATTCGCCGTAGCTGAACGCGAAGTGCGCGCTGTTGCCCGAGTGCGCCGGCTCGGCGCCGTCGGAAACATGCTGGCGCACATGGGGATCGGCGTTGGCTGCGGCCAGGCCGAGCAGCAGCATGTCACCGGCGCGGATGACCTTGTCGCCGAGCCGCGTGTCGCGGGCTGCCCACCGTCCGGCGAGGATCTGGGTCGGGGTGTCCTCCCACAGCACTTCGTTCATCGCCTGGCCCACACTGTGTCGCCCGCCGCCGAGCGCCGCGGCGAACCGGTCGTCGGTGAGCATCAGCCGCACCGAGTTCCCGATCCAGTCGGCCGTGGGCAGGTATCCGGCGGCGGTGATCGCCATCAGGTCCAAGACGTATTCCTCGTCGGAGAACGGACCGGGATGCGCCAGCATCCAGGACACCAAATCGGCGCCTCGCGCGACTTTCTTGGTCGCGAGCAACCGCCCCATGTGCTCGGCGAACTGCTGATGCGCGGCCTGGGCGTCGGCCCCGCCGTCGGCGAGCGTCTTCATCGTCCACGCCAGCCGCGGTCCGTCCGCGTCGGGGAAGCCGAGGATCCGCGCAAGGGCCAGCACCGGCAGGGGTTCGGCGAAATCGGCGACCAGCTCAGCTTCGCCCCTGCCGCAGAACGCGTCGATCAGGCGGTCGGCCAGGTCCTCGCAGGTGCGGCGCAATTCGAAGGTGTCGACCGTCTCCAACGCCGGTTCCACCATCGCCACGTGCCTGCGGTGCTCCGCGCCCGCGGTGAAATAGATCGACGGCATCGGCTGCCCGACCATCGGCAGCAAGGGCCAGTCCGGCGGGATGTTCGGCCACTGGTTCCACCGCCCGACATCGCGGGGGAACAACTCGGGATCGTTGGTCACCTGATGCAATTCGCGGTAGCCGATGACCAGCCACGCGGGGACGCCGCCGGGCAGTTCCACGGCGACCACCGGTCCGTGCTCCCGGCGCATCTCGTGATAGAGCTGATGCGGGTCGGTATGGAAACGGGGGCCGCTCAACGTGACCGGTGCGGTGCGGTGCGGACGGGGCAGCTGTCGGTGGAACTCGGCGCGGGCGTGGTCATGACGCGGCCTCCGGAGTCGGGGACAAGGGACGCCGGGCCGCCGGGGACGGCGCGCGGGAATAGAGGTGCTCGACGAGGGTGATGAGGACGCCCTTGCCGGACTCGCGGGAGCGGGCGTCGCAGTCGATCACCGGCACGTGCCGATCCAGGTCGAGCGCGTCGCGGACCTCGTCGGGGCGGTGGCCTTCGCCGAAGTCGTTGCAGGCGACGACGAACGGCGTCTTCTGGTGTTCCAGCCGGTCGACCGCGTACCAGGAATCCGCGATCCGGTGCGGGTCGACGAGCACGATCGCGCCGAGCGCGCCGGTGAACAGCCGATCCCAGAGGAACCGGAACCGCTGTTGTCCCGGTGCGCCGAACAGGTACAGCACGTGCTCGTCGTCGATGGTGATGCGCCCGAAGTCGAAGGCGACGGTCGTCGTCGATTTGCCCGGCGCGCCACTGGGATCGTCGATCTCCAGCCCCTCGTCGGTCATGATCGCCTCGGTATCGAGCGGCCGGATCTCGCTGACCGCGCGGACCATCGTCGTCTTGCCGACGCCGAAACCGCCGACGATGACGACCTTCAGTCCCCGCGTGGTCGCACGGTGCAGGGGCGCGTCCGCGCGGGCGGGACGCGGATCAGAGCTTGCGGAGTCCAACGAGCACCTTCTCGAGCGTCGTGGTGTCGGGCAGGCAGTGCCATGGCGAGTCGGACGGACCGGCCTGCGGAGGACGCACGGTGATCTTGCCCGCGTGCAGCAGGTCCGACAGCAGGATGGTCGCGATGCCGACCGGAATCCGCAGCTCGGCCGCGATTTCGACGACGGCGGTCGGAGCTCGGCACAGGTCGAGGATCGCCACGTGCTCGGACTGCATGCCCGGCGTCGGCGCGCACTCGCTGACCACCAGGGTGACCAGATCGAAGGTGTCGGAGTCCGGTTTGCTGCGCCCGCCGGTCAGCGTGTAGAGCCGATCGGGGTCGTCGTCGCGGCCTGGTCTGCTCACGACACGCCCGCTCCCGGGAAGCGCGGCGTGGCCGCCAAGTGTTCGCCGAGCTGTTCCACCAGCTCCCGCATATTGTGGCCGACCAGCCCGGCGTCCGCGTCGTCTGCGGCGACGACCGCGATGTGCGCGCCGAGCCCGGCTTCGACGATGAACAGGATGCCGCCGTAGAACTCCGTCATCGACTGGCGCACCCCGGCCCGGCCGTCGCCGAATTCCACCGACGCGCCGTGCGAGAGGCTCTGAATGCCCGCCGAGATGGCGGCGAGCTGGTCGGCCCCGTCCACGGTGAGTTCGGGCGTGTGGCAGATCTTCAACCCGTCGCTGGACAGCAGCAGAGCGTGCCTGGTGCGCGGTGTGCGGGTGAGCAGCTGTTCCAAGAGCCAGCTCAGCTGGGCGGTCTCGGAGGTCGTCATCGTTCGTTCTCCATGGAGACGGAAGGGGCAGGTGGAGTGGTGGTGGCGCTGCCGGTCGTGGGCCCGGACACCGCGCGCTGGAACGCGCCCAGCGAGTCCGGTCGTGCCGGAGGAGGATTCGGTGCGGCGGCCTCCGGTGCGCCGATGCCCTCGGGATGGACAGCGGCCAGCGTGCTGCCGCGACGCCGCTTGGGCAGCGCTCGGGGCGCGACGGCGGGAGCGTCCAGCGCGGGCGACGGACGCACGGCCTCCCGATCGGCGGATTCGTGGTCGAGCGGCGCGGCCGCGCGAGACCGCTCCCGCGCGACGGGCAGCGTGCCCGTGGTGGTGGACGGCTGCGGCCGTTCCGCGCGGGTGGTGAGGTCTCGCGGGATCACCACGACCACGGCGGTGCCGCCGATGGCGGAAGGCCGATAGGAGACGGTGAGCCCGTGCTTGCGCGCCAGATTGCCCACCACGGCGAGGCCGAGCCTGGTCCCGGTCAGCGAGGACAGGTCGGCTCCGGCCCCGCGGGCATCCGGCGTGCCTGCCGAGACCGCCGCCTCGGCCCGGCGCAACGCCGACTCGCTCATGACCAATCCGCTGTCCTCGATGGTGATGATCACGCCCGCCGGAACCTCGGCGGCGTAGACGTGCACCTCGGTGGTGGGCGGGGAGAAGTTGCAGGCGTTGTCGAGCAGTTCCGCGAGCGCGTGCATGACGCCTTCCGCGGCGTGACCGGAGACCGCGATGTCGGCGATCGCGCGCAACCGGACTCGCTGATAGCCCGCCACACGTCCCATCGCGCCACGCAGAATCGATTCCATCGCAATGGGTTTGGCCCAGCGGCGGCCGGATCGCGCGCCGCTGAGCACGGCGATGCTGTCGGCGAGCCTGCCCGCCTGGGCGGTGCGGTGATCGAGCTGCAGCAGATCGGCGAGCACGGTGGGGTCGCCGTGGCGGTGCTCCATCTCGCGCAGCTCCGCGAGCATGCTGGTGGTCATCGCCTGCATGCGGCCCGCCGCGCCCGCGAAGGCCGCCATGGCCGCGGCGCGACGACTGTCACTGCTCTTCGCGCGCGCTTCGTATTCGGCGACCGCCGCGCTCGCGGCGGTGACCTCGGCCTCCGCGCCGCTGGCGACGAGCGCTCGGTCGTCCCTGGCCCGGCCTGCGTCCCGCCGGGCGTGCCGGGCCTGGCGACGGAAGTGGACGGCCGCCGTGGTGGCGGCGCACAGGGCGACGGCGGCGGCGGTGGCGCCTGCCGCGAGTGGGATCCGGAATTCGGCGGGCGCGTAGTACACCGCCGCCGTGACGACGGCAGCGGTCGCGACAACGCAGGCCCACAATGTCGTGTACGGCGGTTTCGGATGCCGGACGGCGTCTTCGCCGGGCTCACTCACCGCCGGATTCAACAACTCTGACAAGTTCCGTACTTCCGCACTCGCGCTTGCCGCCGGGAAACGGCACAGCTGCCCCCTTCTGCGTGCCTCGGCACCCCAAATATGCAGACCGACAAGCAGTTTCGAAATATCGCGGCCCGAGCATAGCGGGGTGGGCGGTGCGGCGCCACTCGGGCGTATTTCACGGGAAAGCGGCGCGGGCGGATATTCCGCTGCCGTGTCGATGCTCGGATTACGCTGACGACGCGCCGAAAAGCGCTACACGGCGACGCGCTCGGTGCGAAATGGGGAAATTAACGTTTGCCTAGAATTCACTATCGGTATGCCGGGGCGTCCTATGTGCGGCCGTATTACCGATGCGATATTGCAAGCTTGGATTATCGACGCGTCATGCGATCGCGTCCGCGAGTGGCGGTGGCGCCGGGGCGGTGTGGCCGGCCCGCCGGGCTTCCCGGGGGCCGTCGCCGAGCCGCTGTCGTTCGATCAGAGTTGTGCGGTTTGCTCGCACGGGGGCAGTCCGTCGGCCTGGCGGAGCACTTCGGCGACGGACTCCAGGTACAGCAGGGTGCGCAGCGATACGCCGTTCACGGCCTGTCCGAGGCGGCGCAGGGCCGAATTGTCCAGGTGTGCGATCACTTCGGCGTCGCAGGCCCGGTCGGGACCGGGATCGAACACGAAATAGTTGGGGTCGAGCCCGAACACGTGGGCCAGCCCGGCGCGGGTCTGCTCCGGGAGCGTGGCGACCTGGCCGCGTCGAACTTTCGTCAGGTGACCTGGTTCCAGGTCGTACCCGGCTGCGGTCACCCATGTCTCGACCGTATCGTCGGCGAGCGGGCGCCCGTGCGCACGCTCCCACATCTCGAACGCTAGGTTCAGCCGGGCAGTGATATCGATTTCCACAACCGCCTCCACCTTCTGACGACATAGCCTCTTGACGGGTCACACATTGACTCGACCGTAGCGTGGTAGTAGTCGATCGCCGTGATTTCACGGCAAATGTCCGGTTGCATAGGGGGCGGAACATACTCGATCCCCGATTTCCGGGGACGGCGAGCTCGAGGAGGCGGGTGTGCGGCTGAGTTCCGAGGAGGCGCGCAAACGATTCGCGACCAGTCCGGTCGCACGGTTGGCAACGGTTTCGCCGCAACTGCGCCCGCATTTGGTGCCCATAGTCTTCGCGGTGGCGGGGGAGGTCGTCTACACCAGCGTCGACGCGAAACCGAAGACGACCACGGCGCTGCGCCGCCTGGACAATATCGCGGCCAACCCCGCGGTCGCCGTGCTCGTCGACCGCTACGGCGACGACTGGACCCAGCTGTGGTGGGCTCGCGCCGACGGTGCGGCCCGCATCGCGGACGGCGCCGAGGCGCAGGCGGCGATCGGTCACTTGACCGCGCGTTACTCCCAGTACGAACAGCAGCCGCCACCGGGCCCGGTCATAGCCATCGATGTGGCGCGGTGGTCGGGGTGGTCCGCCCGCTGAGCGAGCCGCGCCGATTCGGGTACAGTCCGATTCGTGATCTCCCGTTGCGGGGGTCGTCGAGCCGAACCACCCGTCGAGCCGATCGTGAGGATCGTATGCCCTCGAATTTCGCGCTGAAGGCCATGAATACGGCGCATCGCGTCCTACTGAAGATCAGCTTCGGGAAACTGGGCAACGACTTCTCCGGCATGCCGTCGCTCGAGCTCACCACCACCGGCCGCAAATCGGGCCGGCCGCACGCGGTGATGCTCACGGCGCCGATCGTCGACGGTGACACCTACGTCGTGGTCGCTTCGCGGGGCGGCGACCCCGTCCACCCGGCGTGGTTCCTGAACCTGCGCGACAACCCGGACGTCGTCGTGTCGGTGCGCAACGGGCCGAAGGTGCCGATGACGGCTCGGGTGGCCACCAGCGAGGAGCGGGCGGCGTTGTGGCCCCGGGTCACCTCCGCGCAGTCGGTCTACGCCGGCTATCAGACGAAGACCACGCGCGAGATTCCGCTCGTCTTGTTGACGCCGAAGAGTTGAGAGCGGCGCGGCGGATCGGTGACCGTCAGGCGCGATAGTCGCGCAGCACCGGGCCGAGGCATCCGGCCGCCGCGAGAGCGCCTGCACCGAACATCGCCGGATAGCCGAGACCGAACGTGTCGTGCAGGAACGAAAGCAGGGCCGGGGTGCCGAATCCCAAGTAGCTCGCGGAGTAGAACACGGCCGTCAGCCCGGCCAGATCGTCCGGGCGGGCGATGCGTTCGATCTCCTGCAGCCCGGCCACCAGACCGATGCCGTAGCCGGCTCCCAGCACCACGGCTGCGGCCACCGTCGCCCACAGGGTCAACAGACCGGAAGCCGTCGCGGCGAGCGCCATCCCGATCGTGACCGCGATCAGTGCCGCCGCCGCCGCCCGCGCGGTGCCGGGCCGGTCGATCCGGCGCGCGACGGACTGGACGGCGAACCCGCAGCCGAGGGTGATGACACAGATCATGGCGGAGAACGCGATCGGCGCCGCGCCGACCCGAGGCGCCATCAGCGCGGGCAGCACCGCGTAGGCCGCCGCGGCGGAGGTGAACAGCCACAACGCGGCAGGCAATGCCACCGTGCGGAAGCGCCGGTGCCCCGCCGCGGGAATGCGCAGGTCGTCGCGGAGGCTCCGCGGATTTCGCCGCCCGGAGACGGTTTCCGGGGTACGCCGGACCCACACGGCGGCGATCAGGCACAGGCCTACGTTGATCAGATACGCCAAGGTGTTCGGCCACGGCGCCCATTGCGCGAGTACACCGGCGCAGCAAGCGCCGATGGCGAAGCCCGCGGTGAGGCTCATCGCGGAGCGGCGCGCGCCCGTGCCCGCGGCAAGCTCCGGACTGTAGGGCGGTTGCGCCAGCTCTTTGAGCCAGCTGCCGCCGACCGCCATCGCCAGCCCGAGCGCGATGCCGCACAGCACCCGTCCCGCCGACAGGAGCGGGACCGAAGCGGACCCGAACGCGAGCAGCAGTGAACCTGCCGCGGCGATCAGCGGCGCCGGCCGCAGCAGGGCCCGGCGGCCGTGGCGATCCGACAGCGGGCCGCCGATCAGCAACGCGGGCACGATGCCGAGCACGTAATAGAACAGCAGCAGGTCGACGGTCGTGGCCGCCAGCCCGTCGCTCTTGTACATCACCAGCAGCGGTGTGAATTCGTTTCCGCCCCAAGCGATCGCGAACATCGCGGCGGCGACGCCCGGCCATCGGCTCGAGACGACCCGGTCGCGGGGCGCGGTGACGGTGAGTGTCGCCATCACCGGCCTCGTAGTTCCAGTTGGTGCACGCCGGACAGGTGCTCGACCAGCGCGTCGGCGAACCCGTCGACGTCCGAGGACGCGACGAGGTCGGCCAGCCGCGCGTGCTGCTCGATGATCCCGGTGATGTCGACCGGGCCGCGGTGCAGGGCGACGCTGTTCATCCGGCGCTGGCGTTCCCGCAGCGAGTCGTAGAAACCCGACAGCAGCGGATTGCCACCGGCCAGGACGTAGGTGCGATGGAAGTCGGTGTCGGCGACCGCGAATCCGTCGAGATCGCCCGCGGCGGCCAGCTCGCGCTGCCGCCGGATCGAGGAACGCAACGCCTCGACCAGCATGCCGGGGTCGTTCGCGGCGGCGCTGCGGACCGCGGCGGTCTCCACCACGTACCTGGCGTGCGCGACGTGCTCGGCCTCGTCGGGCGGGATCGGCACCACCAGCGCGCCGCGCTTCGGGTACAGCTTCATCCACCCCTCCGTCTCCAGCCGCAGGAACGCCTCGCGCACCGGCGTGCGGGAGGTGCCCAGGTCGGCGGCGATCTCACCCTCGCTGATCAGCTCCCCGCCCGCGAGCGCGCCGGACAGGATGCGCTCCTTCACGGCGCGATAGGCCTGCTCAGCGGATGAATACGTCTTAGACACAAGTTGTATCTTAGCCTCGCGTTCGCCAGGAGTTCGCGAGGGGTGGACCGACCGGCCGCGCCCTTCCGAGCAGCGATCGCGGAAGGTCCGTGGCGAGTATTGGCATGGCGTACCCGGGCAATGACCGCCCCACGCGCGGTCGGACGATCAGGACGCGGCGGCCCCCGCGACGGGTGGCTCCGCTCACTGACCGGGGTGGTGCGGCGGATGTCACGTTCGGACCGGCTCGCGCATTCGGGCGCGCCGACGCCGCTGCCGGGAACGGTGGGCCTTCCGGCTCTGGCGACGCCGTGCAGGCTAGCGGTGCGAAAGGGCGACCGGGCGGGGATGCGGGCGTGCCTGCTCGAGTTGCGCGGCGACCGGAAGAATCGTCGTCTCGCCGTTCGTGGGGCCCACCAGCTGCACCGACAGCGGAAGCCCGTCGTCGCCTACGCCCGCGGGCAGCGAGGCGGCGGGGTGACCGGTGACGTTCCACAGCTCGGTGTAGGCGACCATCGGAATCGAGGCGATCTGGGCTCGTACCGTGTTCGCCCCGTCGAGCACGCCGAGCAGCGGCGGGCGGATCGCGATGGTGGGAGTCAGCAGCAGATCGCATTCGGTGAAGACGCGGTCCATCTCGCGCGTCAACGCCTCACCGCGCCGGATCGCCCATTCGACGACCGGCCTGCGCGCCCAGGCGCCGACTGCCATCGTCTGCTTGGTGCGGCGTTCGAGCAGTTCCGGATGATCGATCTCGGCCAGTTCCGCGCGCACGCCGCCGAAGAACTGCGGGAAGAACGCGTGCATGGATTCGGGATAGTGCGGGTCGATCTCGGCCACCGTGTGGCCCAGTTCGGTGAGCAATTTCGCGGTGTCGCGGACGGCGCGCACATACTGCGGATCGAGTTTCACCATCAGGGCGTGCGGTTTGGTGCTGTAGCCGATGCGCAACGGACGGGCCGGTTCGCGCGCCGCCGCCTCGAACGAGGTCGGCGGTTCCGGAGCCCGGAATCGGTCGGTGGGGGTGCTGCCGCGGATGACGTCGTAGACGACGGCGGAGTCCAGCACGCCGCGGGTCAGCGGCCCGGCGGCACCCAACGCCCACCACAGGTGCTCGTTCGGGGACATCGGCACACGCCCGCGTTGCGGCTTGAGACCGAATAATCCACAGCATGCCGCCGGGATCCGGATCGACCCGCCGCCGTCGCCTGCGAGTGCGACGGGCACCAGCCCGGCCGCCACCGCGGCGGCCGACCCGCCGCTCGATCCGCCCGGAGAGCGGCTCGGGTCCCACGGATTGCGGGTCACGCCGAACGTGCTGGACTCGGTGAACGGCCACTGCCCGAATTCCGGCATCGCGGTCTTGCCGACGATGATCGCCCCGGCCGCGCGCAGCCTGCGCACGGCTTCGGCGTCCGCCACGGCCGGCGTGGCATTCGCCCTGGTGCCGAAGGTGGTCACCACGCCGGCGACATCGAACTCGTCCTTCACCGCGACCGGCACCCCGTGCAACGGGCCGACCGGCTCGCCCGCCGCGCGCTCGCGATCCCGATCGACGGCCGCCGCCTTGGCCTCATCCCGCAGGACATGGGTGAACGCGCCGAGATCCGCCGCGGCATCGATTTCGTCGAGCGTCGCCTCGACCAGTTGCTCCGCCGAAAGCGCGCCCTGGGCCAGCAACTCGCGCTGTTCGAGCACACCCGCCGACACGGCCTCGCGCAGGTCCATCCGCCACCGCTCCTTCCGAGCCGCGCGACGTCGCGGCTGTCGCCGATGCCGACGTTTCGACCGTAAGCAGTCGAGCGACCTTTCCGCAATGGTGTACCCGCCGACGGCCCGCGCGGTCAGGAAGTCGCCGGGCCTTCCGTCGCGGCGGGCCGGGGCCGCTCGAGCCTGGAATGGGTGCGCGAGTAGGTGAAGTAGACGATCAGGCCGACGACCAGCCAGATCACGAAACGCGCCCAGGTCTCCCACGGTAACGACCAGATCAGATACACCGAGAACCCGATGCCGATCAGCGGCACGACCGGCATGAACGGCAGGCGGAACTCGCGCGGCTCGTCGGGGCGGGTGCGCCGCAGCACGATCACGGCTACGGACACCACTATGAAGGCCATCAGGATGCCGATATTGGTCAGTTCGGCCACCACGGTGATGTCCAGCAGACCGGCCATCAGCGCCGCTCCGATGCCGACGATCCAGGTCACTCTGGTGGGCACCTTCCGGACCGGATGGGTCTTGGCGAACCATTCCGGCAGCAGCCCGTCGCGGCTCATGGCGAACCACACGCGGGTGACGCCGAGCATGAAGGTGAGCACCACGGTGACGATGCCGATGATGGCGCCGATCGCGATGATGTTCGCGACGCCCGGCTGCCCGACCGATTCGAACGCGGTGGAGAACCCGCTGGTCGGGCTGATCTCGGTGTACTTCTGCATGCCGGTGAGCACCAGGGTTGCCAGAACGTAGAGGACCATGGCGATGGCAAGTGAATAGATGATCGCCTTCGGCAGATGCTTCTTGCCCTCGGTGGACTCCTCGGCGGCGGTGCTCATCGCGTCGTAGCCGAACACGGCGAAGAAGACGGTGGCCGCGCCCGTCCACACCGCGCCCGTGCCGAACGGGAAGTAGGGGTTGTAGTTCGAGCTGTCGATGTGGAACACGCCGAGCGCGATGATCAGCACGACGAGGGCCACCTTGATGCCGACGGCGACGGTCTCGAACCGGCCGACGCTGCGGATGCCGCGCGAGAGCAGCCAGGCCGTGCCGAGGCAGAACAGCATGGCGAACACGTCGACGACGTGGCCGTCACCCGTTCCCGCCGCGCCCAGCATCCAATCAGGCACTGCGATGTCGACCTGTTCCAGCAGGAATTTGAAGTAGCCGGAGACGCCGATGGCCACCACCGCCGCGACCGCGACGTACTCCAGCAGCAGATCCCAGCCGATGAACCAGCCCGCGATCTCGCCGAGCGACACGTATCCGTAGGTGTAGGCGGACCCGGCCTTGGGCACCATCCCGGCGAACTCGGCGTAACACAGCGCGGCGGCGGCGCTGGCCACACCCGCGATGAGGAACGAGATCAACACCGAAGGCCCGGTGACCGAGTGCGCCACCGCGCCCGCCAACGTGAAGATGCCCGCGCCGATGATGCCGCCGACACCGATCGCGGTGAGCTGCCACAGGCCGAGCGACCGCGACAACTGCTCGTCGGCCGCGGCGGCCTCGTCCTCGACCTCGCCGAGCGGCTTTCGGCGCGTCATCTGGGCGCGTAGGTGAGCGAGGACCATGCTGTTCCTTAAAGCTGTGTTCGTTTTCTCCAGCGCCGAAGGCACATACTCGGTCGAAACCGTGTGTTCCGCCAGTATGGTCGCGTGGCGCCGCAAGTGGCGGCGAAAAGCGTGCCAGTGCTGGTGACTCGGTTCAGTGGGCTTCGTCCGTCCGCGCTCCCGCTCAGCGGTCGCGGAAGGAGCGCAAAAAGAACGCGATGTTGGCGGGGCGCTCGGCCAGCCTGCGCATGAAGTAGCCGTACCACTGGTCTCCGTAGGGCACGTAGACGCGCAGTGTGTGGCCCACTCCGGCCAGGCGCCGCTGTTCGGTGTCGCGGATGCCGTGCAGCATCTGGAACTCGAAATCGCCTGATTTCCGGCCGCTTTCCCGCACGTGGCGCAGCGCGGCATCGATCAGCGCCGGGTCGTGCGTGGCGATCATCGGATAGCCCTTGCCTTCCAGCAGAATCCGCAGGCACCGCAGGTAGGACTCGTCCACCGCGGAACGGCTCTGATAGGCGACCGACGCGGGTTCGCGATAGGCGCCCTTGCACAAGCGGATCCGCGATCCCGGGCCCGCGAAGGTGCGGCAGTCCTCCTCGGTGCGTTTGAGATAGGCCTGCAAGACCGTGCCGAGCCATGGGAAGTCCAAACGCAGCTCGCGCACGATCGCCAGCGTCGCGTCGGTGGTGGTGTGGTCTTCGGCGTCGACGGTCACCCAGACCCCGGCGGACTTCGCCGCCGTGCAGATCTCGTAGGCGTGCTCCCGGGCGATGGCGTATCCGTTCTGCGGGAGCGCCTGGCCCAGCGCGGAAAGCTTGAGCGACACTTCCAGCTGCGGCACCGGAGCATCGTTCACGGCCCGCAGTTCCGCCAGCGCCGACAGCAGCCGCAGGTAGTGCACGACGGTGCCGCGGGCGCTGTCGAGATCGGTGGTGTCCTCGCCGAGGTAGTCGATGGTGACCGAGCGGCCGGAGCCGAGCAGCGCCGAGGTCGCGGCGACCGCGTCGCCCTCGGTCTCGCCCGCGATGAAACGGTCGACCACCTTCTTGGTGGCCGGGATGCGGGTGATCGCGCGCTCCACGCGCGGGGAGCGGGAGGCCGCCAGCACGGCGGGCCGCAGCAGTCCGGAGAAGGCCATCACAACTCCTGGTGCGGGTAGCGGTGGTCGGTCGCGGGGACGAAGGTTTCCTTGATCGTGCGAGCGGAGGTCCAGCGCAGCAGGTTCTGTGCCGAGCCTGCCTTGTCGTTGGTGCCGGACGCGCGCGACCCGCCGAACGGCTGCTGGCCGACGACCGCGCCGGTGGGTTTGTCGTTGATGTAGAAGTTGCCCGCCGCGAAGCGCAACCGGTCGGCGGCCGTGGCGATCGCCGCGCGATCCCGGGCGATGACCGAGCCGGTCAGGCCGTAGGGCGAACCACGGTCGATCAGGTCGAGCACAGAGTCGAACGAGCCGCGGACCGAATCGTCGTACACATGCACGGCCAGGATCGGGCCGAAGTACTCGGTGCGGAACGCCTCGTCGGCCGGGTCGTCGCCGAGCAGGACGGTCGGCTCGACGAAATAGCCGATGCTGTCGTCGGCGTGGCCGCCCGCGGCGATGGTCAGGCTCGGGGTCGCCTTGGCGCGCGCGAGGGCTTCGGTGTTCTTGTCGAAGGCCCGCCGATCGATGAGGGCACCGCCGAAGTGACCGAAATCGGTGACGTCGCCGTAGCTGAGCCCGGCCACCCGGTCGATGAACTCGCGGCCCATCCGGTCCCACACCGATCGTGGCAGGAAAGCGCGCGAGGCGGCCGAGCATTTCTGGCCCTGGTAGTCGAACGCGCCGCGGATCAGGGCCGTACTCAGTACGTCCGGATCGGCGGAGCTGTGCGCGACGACGAAGTCTTTGCCGCCGGTCTCGCCGACCAGGCGCGGGTAGGAGTCGTAGCGGTCGAGATGCGCCGCGACGGTGCGCCAGAGGTGGCGGAAGGTCGCGGTGGATCCGGTGAAGTGGATGCCCGCGAGCCGGTGGTCGGCCAGTGCCACCTCCGACACCTCGGGGCCCGCGCCGTGCACCATGTTGATCACGCCTGGCGGCAGCCCCGCCGCCTCGAGCAGCTTCATCGTCCAGTACGCCGCCACCGATTGGGTGAGAGCCGGTTTCCACACCACGGTGTTGCCCATCAGCGCGGGTGCGGTGGGCAGGTTGCCCGCGATGGCGGAGAAGTTGAACGGCGTGATCGCGTAGACGAATCCCTCGAGCGGCCGGTAGTCCATCCGATTCCACACTCCGGGCGCCGAGATCGGCTGATCCGCCAGGATCCGTTGAGCGAAGTGCACATTGAACCGCCAGAAGTCCACCAGCTCGCAGGGGGTGTCGATCTCGGCCTGGTAGGCCGTCTTCGACTGGCCCAGCATCGTTGCGGCGGCGATGGTTTCGCGCCACGGCCCGGCCAGCAGGTCCGCGGCGCGCAGGAAGATCGCGGCGCGCTCGGCGAACGGCAGCGCACGCCACCCCGGTGCCGCTGCTGCGGCCGCCGCGATGGCGTCGCGAACCTCGCCGGGCCCGGCCGTGGTGAGCGTGCCGAGCACGGCGGCGTGCCGGTGCGGCTGCGTCACCGTGACGCGTTCGCCCGAGCCGTGCCGATGCACACCGCCGATGACGTGGGCGACCTCCGTCGGGGTCGCGGCCAGATCGGCCAGCTTCGTCCGCAGGCGCTCGCGTTCCGCCGTGCCCGGCGCGAAGCTGCCCACCGGCTCGTTGACCGGCGGGGGCGGGGACACGACGGCGTCCATGGAACCTCCAGTTGTCAGATGAATTTTTGGTACTGGGAAGTCAACACCGGAAAACTGTCCGGACAATGAGCCTATTGGACAAAGATGAGGCAAATGCGTTGTCGAGTTGGCCGAAGGACGGGAACGTGGGCGGGGATGGTGAGGAAGTCGCCGCGGACATCGACCTGTTCGCGCTGGCGCAGATGATCGCGGACCACGCGGGCGGGATGGTGTCGATCGAGGACCCGCAGTCGCATGTGCTCGCGTACTCGGCGTCCGACGAGACCGCCGACGAGTTGCGTGTGCGATCGATCCTCGGCCGGGAAGGACCGCCGGAGTACCTGAGCCTACTGCGGCAGTGGGGCGTGCTCGATCGACTGCGCGACACAGACGAGATCGTCGACGTGCCCGCCCACGACGAGTTGAACATCAAGCGCAGGCTGGCGATCGGGATACGCCGCCCCACCGACGCGCGAGCACGCGCTCCGCGCGTGCTCGGCGCGATCTGGCTGCAGCAGGGGGATCGGCCGTTCCACCCGGACGCGGCGGAGATCCTGCGCGGCGCGGCGGCCGTCGCGGGACGCCTGATCTCCCGGAGCCTGGACGCGCCCACCACCGAGGCGCTACTGATCCGCCGGCTGTTCGGCGCGGGTGCGGCGGTCGACGCCGCGGCGGTGGCGAACGCGCTGCACCTTCCGTCGACCGGTCCGGCCGCGGTGATCGGCTTCGCGCTCGCGGCGGGCGAGCACGCGTCCGGCGCCGACCGGGCCGCGTTGGGCGGCGTACTCCGGTTGCGTGCCAGTTCCTTTCGCGGTGACTCGGTGACCACCGCGATCGGTGACCGCGTCTACGTGCTGCTGCCGGGCTACCGATCCGAGCGGGCGGTGACGGCCTGGACACGTCAGTTGATCGAGCACTTCGACGCGAAAGGGTCGCTGTCGCTGCGGGCCGCGATCGCCTGCCCGGTGCCCGATCTCGGCCGGGTGGCCGACGCGCGCGCCGAGGTCGATCGGGTCCTCGACCGCACCGCCACGTCGCCCGCGAGGGTGACCACCCTCGCCGAGGCGCGCACCGCGGTGCTGCTCGGCGAGGTGCTCGATCTGGTGGCAGCGCGGGCGGAACTGCGCGATCCGCGGCTCGGCGCACTGTTCGACTACGACCGCAAGCATTCCGCGAACCTGCGCGACAGCGTCGAGACCTATCTGCGCGAACACGGCGACGTGCGCGACGCCGCCGCGGCATTGTGCGTGCATCCGAACACGCTGCGCTACCGGCTGCGCCGGGTCGAGGACATCCTCGGCATGAATCTCGACGACCCCGCCGACCGCCTGCTGCTGGAGATCCAGCTCGCCCTGCACCGCCGCCCGCGTAAGCCAGAGGCATCCGGTTGACGACGGCTGCCGGTGGCCACCACCGCGACGGGTTCCCGTCGTCGCGATGATCGCCACAACCGTGGCGGCAACCGGTATCGGTTCGCGGCGTTGCGAGGCCCCACCGCGCTGGGACCTGCGCTGATGGCTTCCGGCCGCTGACCGGCCCGCTGTGCGATACGTCCGCCGAACGGGTTCGCCGGGCTCTACAGTTGAGCGCGGGAAGCCGGGGCATGGCCCCCGGAAGTCCGGGTCCCCGTCATGGAGGACGAGATGACGACGCGACGTCAGACGCTCGAGGTGGGGTCGCGATTCGGGCCGTATCGCCTGGATCGCCTGATCGGTCGTGGCGGCATGGGGGAAGTGTTCGAGGCCTATGACACCGTCAAGGATCGCGTCATCGCGCTGAAGGTGTTGCCGGAGCGGTTGCACGACGACCCGGTGTTCCGGGAACGATTCCGGCGCGAATCACACGTCGCGGCGCGGCTGCAGGAACCGCACATCATCCCGATCCACGACTACGGCGAGATCGACGGCCGGCTCTACATCGACATGCGCTTGGTCGGCGGCGACAGCTTGCGCGCGCTGCTGAAGGCGCAGGGGTCGCTGGAGCCGGAGCGGGCGGTCGCGATCATCCGGCAGATCGCCGCAGCGCTGGACGCCGCGCACGCCGACGGCCTGGTGCACCGCGACATCAAACCGGACAACATCCTGCTCACCCCCGACGGCTTCGCCTATCTCGTGGACTTCGGGATCGCGCAGTCGGCGACCGGGGAAAGTCTCACCGGCACCGGCTCGGCGATCGGGTCGTTCCACTACATGGCGCCCGAGCGGTTCCACTCTCGCACGGTCACCCCCGCCGCCGACATCTATGCCCTGACCTGCGTGCTGTACGAGTGCCTGACCGGTTCGCGGCCGTACCCCCGCGACACCGAAGCGCAGATCATCTCCGCGCACCTGTTCGAGCCGCCGCCGCAGCCGCACTCGCACCGTCCCGGCCTGCCCCTCCGGCTGGACGACGTCGTCGCGCGCGGCATGGCCAAAGATCCGCAGGCGCGGTACGGCACCGCGGGTGATCTGGGGGCGGCGGCGGTCGTAGCGGGCCCGGCTACGGGCCCGGCGGAGTCGCTCGAGACCGCGGACGCGCCTGCCGGTGCGGGTAGTCCGGAGGACCGGTCGGAGGCGGCGGACCGCGGTCACCGCCCGAGGCGGCCGCACCGCCGTCGGTTGTTGCGTGCGCTCGCCCTGCTGGGCGTCGTGCTGCTCGCCGCCACGCTCGGCTTCCTGGGCTGGGAGCTGTTCCGGCCGACCCCCGGCACCGCCGTGCCCGACGCGAGCGCGCCGAACGGCGCGGACGTCGAACTGCTCTCGCTGGTCGGCCCCTCCGGCTACAAACGCGCGAATTGTGTGCACGAGACCCCCGACGCTCCCACGGTCGCCGTCGTGTTCTGCGCCGCGAATCCGGCGGCGAGCGACCCCGTGGCGCGATTCCTGCGGTTTCGCACCGTCGACCAACTGCGCGGCTACACCTCGTCGTTGCTGACCGCGCTGCACGGACATAACTGCCCAGGAGACCCGCAGGGGCCGGACGGTCCGATGCTGCGCGACGGCGTGGAAGTCGGCCGCAAGTCGTGTTTCGAGAGCAAGATGGACGATCCCGCCGCGCCGCGGCCCGCGCTGCTGCTCACGGACGAGCGGGCTTCGGCGGCCGCGGTGTACATCTGGAACCCCGACGAGCAGCCGTACCGCGACTATGCCGCCGTGCGTAACCGCCTCGGGTTCCGCACCTCCGACGTTGCCCGCGATCCCGACTATTTCACGCGGGCCGATCATGCGGTGCTGAACCATCTGGCCGGAGATTTCGGGCCGGCCAACTGCCGCCACGCCGACCCGCCGCCCGGTCCGGTGGCCGCGGCGCTGGCCTGCGGGACGAAGGCCGGATTTCCGGCCGCGGAGTTCTTCGGCCTCTCGAACCCGGAGTCCGCGACGTCACTGTACGAGGCCGACCGCGCGCAGTTCTCCGGCCATGTCTGCGGTCGCGGCGACCAGGGTGACGATGTCTGGCGACAGGACGGCAAAGTCCTCGGCCGTTATTTCTGCTATCCGAACACCGACGCGGCGCTCGGCCCGAGCTGTCTGCTGGTGATCCATCAGCAGTACGCGGTCATCGGGAATTTCTGCACGCTGCGCGCCGATCACCCGGAACCGGGGCCGAAAAGCGAAGCCGACCTGACGGCGTGGTTCCACCAGTATTTCGGCTAGTGCCCCGGCCCGCGCCGCGGTGGCAGCGCGGTTGCGCCACACCGAGTTTCCGTCTTTCGAGTTGCCCTCCGGCGGGGTTTCGGGGAAGCTGGATGGTCACGGGCGCGAGTAGCACACCCTCTCGTCCCTTCGGCGGCAGTTCACCGATCGGCTACGGTTTCGGTGTCGTTCGTCCGATCCCGGTTCATCCTCGGTTACTTGGTGGCGCTACCGTTTCCGGTACGCGGAAAAAGGAGCCGGCGGCATGGAGTTCCGACATCTGGTTTCGTTCATCACGATTGCCGAAGAGCTGCATTTCGGCCGCGCAGCGCAGCGCTTGCATCTCACGCAGCCCAGTCTCAGTGCCCAGCTGCAGAAGCTGGAGAAATCGCTCGGCGTGCAACTGGTCGCACGCAACTCGCACGAGGTCAAGCTGACCCCGGCGGGCCGGGAGTTCGAGAGTCAGGCCCGGCTCATCGTGGCGCAGATGGACCGCGCGGCCCAGGCCGCGAAGGCGACCGCCGAAGGGCGGGCGGGCGCCCTCAACATCGGATACAACCTTCCGGCCAGCAGACACGTGCTGCCGGAGGCGCTCACCAGGATGACGGAGCGACATCCCGACATCGTGGTGTCGCTGTGGGAGAAGCGCACCGGCCCGCAGCTGGCGGCGCTCTCCGACGGGTCGCTGGACCTCGCCCTCGTCTACGGCCATCCCAGTACGACCGACTTCCGGTACCGGCGGCTGCTGCACCGGGTGCCACTGGTCGCCGTGGTCGGGCGCAGGCATCGGTGGGCCGACCGGCCCGGCGTTCCCTTCGCCGAACTCGAGGGCCAGGAATGTGTGCTCTTCGCCAGGGAACAGTGTCCGGCCATGTACGACTCGATCTTCCGGGCGGCGGCGGATTCCAGGATCTCCCTCGCGGTGGCGCAGACCGCCGACGACCCGGGTGCGACGGCGCACATGGTCTCGGTGCGCCCGCTGGTGGGGTTCGCCTCGCTGCCGCGGGCGATTTCGATGGGCATGGGCGGCCCTGGAACGGCTTCGGTCGCGGTGAAACTGTTCGATCCGGTGCCGACGCTCGATTTGTACGCGGTGTGGCGTGCGGACGAGCCGAATCCGGCGGTCGGCTTTTTCCTGGATTGCATCGATTCTCCGGAACCGGCGCAAATCGATATTGCCCGTGCGGTATCGGCCTGACCACGTCGATAGGTGATGACATTCGCGCGGTAGGAACCGCGATGTCGGCGGCGCGGTAATTCCGTGCCGCCGACCAGAATTCGACATTGTGAACACAGTGTCTGTCATCGCAGTGTCGGTCGGTGAGAATGGTTTCGATCTGCCGGACTCGGCGAGTTTGTACTCGGTGATTTCCGGCGCGGCTGCCGATCACCCGGACCGGCTTTCGCTGTGCGACGCCGACGGAACGCGGCTCACCAGCGCCGAGGTGGACCACAGGGCCCGTGCCCTGGCCTCGGCTCTGGCCGAGCGCGGCGTCGCGGCGGGTGATCGGGTCGCGGTGCTCGGCCGCACGAATCTGGCCTGGGTGCTGCTGGATTGCGCGCTGCTGGCCCTTGGCGCGGTGGTGGTGCCGGTCTACCCCACCTCGTCGCCGAGCCAGATCGAGCACATCCTGAGCGACAGCGGGAGCGCGTATTTCGCCGCCGAGAGCGCCGAGGACGCCGAGCGGCTGCGCGCGGCCGGGGCGGGCGAGGTCTGGGTCTTCGAGCAGATCGCGGACTGGGCCACCGGCGCGATCGATCCGGGACTGGCCGCGCGCATCGCCGCGGTCCGGCCCGACGACCTGGCGATGATCGTCTACACCAGCGGCACCACCGGCGTGTCGAAGGGCTGCCTGATCACCCATCGCAACATGTTCGTGTCCTCGTCGAACACCGTGCGCCGCACCGGTGCCATGTTCGACGGGACCACCGTGCTGGCCCTGCCGCTGTCGCACGTCTTCGGCCAGACCATCCTGTTCGCCTGCCTGTTCGGCGGCAGCCGCACGCATCTGCTGCCCGGCATTCCGGACCTGGTGCCCACGTTGCCCGCCGTGCGGCCGACGTTCCTCGCGATGATTCCCTACGGCTTGGAGAAGATTCGGAAGTATTGCCGCACCCTGCTCACCGAAACCGAGGAGCGGGAGGCGGTGGAGCGCGGTCTCGACCTGATGCGGGCGCGAGCCACGCCGGAGCCGTCGACGCACCCGGTGGCGGCAGCGCTCGGCGGTGAGCTGCGCTACGTCGTCTCCGGCGGCGCCTCGCTGGACGATTCGACGGTCGGGTTCTACGCGGCCTTCGGCGTGGAGCTGCTCAACTGCTACGGCCTCACCGAAGCCGCCACCGCCGTGACGGTGAGCGCCCCCGGGACCAACCGGCTCGGCACGGTCGGCAGGCCGATTCCGGGGACCTCGGTGGCCATCGCCGCGGACGACGGCGAGGTGCTGGTCGGCGGACCGCACGTGTCGCCGGGGTACTGGGGCGCGGCGGCGAGCCAGTCGCCGGTGGACCCGGAGGGCTGGCTGCACACCGGCGACCTCGGAGCACTCGACGACGACGGATTCCTGCGGATCACCGGGCGTAAGAAGGAGATCCTGGTGACCTCCGGCGGCAAGAACGTGGCGCCCACGCCGCTGGAAGACCGGATCCGGCTGCATCCGCTGGTGTCCAACTGCATGGTGCTCGGCGACGGCCGCGATTTCGTGACCGCCCTGGTGACTCTGGATCAGGCGCAGGTGCGGCGCTGGCGCGCCACCGAGCCGGACGGCGATCTCACCGCCTCCGTGCAATCGGCGGTCGACGACGCGAATTCGCTCGTCTCGCGCGCGGAATCGATTCGGGCATTTCGGATCGTGGAGGGAGATTTCACCGTCGAGGACGGATTGTCGACTTCGTCACGAAAACTGCGCCGCGCCGCGATCGCCGAAGCCTACGCGGCGGATATCGAACTGCTGTATTCCGCGCCACGGCCCGCACGATAGCCGCGGCCGATCGGCCGATGAATCAGGGCCCGGCGCGGTGGTCGAGCGCCAGGCACGGCCACAGACTCGAATCGGAATTCGACTACCGGAAAGTGATGCGAAACATGTACGACGTCATCGTTGTCGGAACCCGGGTCGCGGGCGCCCCGCTGGCCATGTTGCTGGCCAGGAAGGGCTACCGGGTGCTCGCCGTCGACCGCGCGAGTTTCCCCAGCGACACCCCCTCGACCCACTACATCCACCAGGCCGGGCTCGGCTTCCTGAAGTCGTGGGGCCTGCTGGACGAGGTCGTCGCCACCGGCGTTCCGGCGATCCGCCACCTGAACTTCTCCTACACCGACATCGTCATCAAAGGCTTCGCCGATACCGCCGCCGACGGCATCGACGCCGTCTACTGCCCGCGCCGCACGGTGCTGGACAGGATCCTGGTCGAGGCCGCGGCCAACTCCGGCGTCGAGGTGATCCAGGGCTTCACCGTCTCCGGACTGGTCTTCGACGGTGACCGCGTGGCCGGCATCCGCGGGGCGATCGGCGACGGCGCCGAGCAAGAGTTCCGCGCCACACTGGTGGTCGGCGCCGACGGCTCGAACTCGCTGGTGGCCAGGGCCGTCGGCGCACAGGAGTACGAGGGCTCGCCCGCGGCGTGCTTCGTCTACTACTCCTACTACGAGGGCGTCGACTGGGGGATGCAGCACCGCACCGGATTCGGCGAGCAGCAGTTCGCGTCCTGGCCGACCAACGACGATCTGGCCTTGGTCGCGGTCATGCGCAAGCGGGACCGGTTCCGCGAGTTCCGCGCCGACCCCGACGCCGGCGTGCAGGAGATCGTCGACCAGGTCGACCCGGAGATCGGCGCTCGCCTGCGCGACACCGGCAAGCGGGTGGAGCAGTTCCGCCCGATGCTGTACCCGGACAACTACCGCCGCGCGTCGCACGGCCCCGGGTGGGCGTTGGTCGGCGACGCCGCCTACCACAAGGATCCGTTCACCGGCTGGGGCATCACCGACGCGTTCAAGTACGCGCAGTTGCTCGCCGACCACGTGGACGAAGGCCTGTCCGGTGCGCGTCCGATGGACGAGGCGCTGGCGGAGTATCAGCGCGAGCGCGACGCGCAGAGCGCCAGCACCTACGAACTGACGCTGAGTATATCGGAGCTGTCGCTGACCCCGTACTACGACTCGGTGTTCCGCGCGACGTCGCTGGACGCGGACTACACCAAGCACTTCTTCGGGCTGATCGCGGGAATCTACTCGCCGGACAAGTACTTCGGCGAGCAGGAGTTGGCCGCACTGTACGAGAAGGTGGACTTCCCGGCGGCGGCCAGGCACGTCAGCAAGGACGGAGTGACCGCATGAGCGCGCCCGTGCTGACCGCGCTGGGTGACAGCTTCGTCGAAGGGCGCGGCGACACCGCGCCCGGGGGCGGCTACCGTGGCTGGGTTCCGCGTCTCGGCGGCCAGCTCGGGCTGCGGCCCGCGGCGGTGCGCAATCTCGGCGAGCACGGCGCGACGACCACCGTCGTGCTGGAACGTCAACTGCGCGTGGCGCTTTCGGGCCGTTCCGGCCTGTTCGGTGTCGTGGTCGGCGTGAACGACCTGGTGAGCGATTTCGCCGAAGACCGCTTCGCCCGCAACCTCGCCGAGCTGTTCGGCGGCCTGCGGGCAGGCGGCGCGACCGTGTTCACGGCCAGCTACCCGGACATCCCGGCCCGGCTGCCCGTGCCCGACGGCTTCCGCGCGCTGCTGCGCGAGCGGTTCGCCTTCGCCAACGCGGTGCTCGCGGACGTCACCGCCGACACCGGCACGCTGCTGCTGGACATCGCCACCCAACCCGAATGGGAGCGGCCGGAGATGTGGACCGCCGACGGTCTGCACCCCAGTTCGCTGGGCCACCACCGGTTCGCCGCGAGCGTCGCCGAACTCGTCGTGTCGCGCACCGCGACGACCGTGGCCGCCTGACCATCCACCCGGTTCGAGAGGAATTTCCGTGACAGACGACAGACGCCTGGCGCGCAACCCGATCGCCATCGTCGGGATGTCCGGGCTGCTGCCCAACGCCCACAATCATCGAGAGTACTGGCAGAACATCGTCGACGGCGTCGACTGCACCACCGAGGTCCCCGGGTCGCGCTGGAGCCTCGACGACTACTTCGATCCCGACCCCGCGACGCCGGACAAGACCTACTCGCGCCGGGGCGCGTTCCTGCCCGACATCGAGTTCGACCCGTTGGAATTCGGGCTGCCGCCCAACCAGCTCGAAGTGACCAGCACCATGCAGACGCTCAGCCTCGGCGTCGCGCGTGACCTGCTGCGCGACGCGGGCGCGGTGGACTCCGCCTGGTACGACGCCGGCCGCACCGGCGTGGTCCTCGGCACCACCGGCCCGGTGCCGCTGATGCACCCGCTGGCCGCGCGGCTGTCCACGCCGGTGCTGAAGGAGGCGGCGCGCTCGGTCGGTCTGTCCGACGCGGACGCCGACGCCATCGCCGATCGGTTCGTCGCGGCTTTCGCGCCGTGGGAGGCGAATTCGTTCCCCGGCCTGCTGGCCAACATCACCGCGGGCCGGGTGGCCAACCGGCTCGGTCTCGGCGGCATCAACTGCACCGTGGACGCGGCGTGCGCGGCCTCGCTGGCCGCCTTGCGCACCGCCATCGCCGAACTGCAGGACGGCCGCGCGGACATGATGATCACCGGCGGCGTGGACACCGAGAACACCATCTTCATCTACCTGTGCTTCAGCAAGGTCGGGGCGCTGTCGTCCAGCGGGCAGATCAGTCCCTTCTCCGCCGACGCCAACGGCACGCTGCTCGGCGAGGGCATCACCATGCTCGCGCTGCGCAGACTGGAGGACGCGCGCCGCGACGGCAACCGGATCTACGCCGTCATCCGCGGACTCGGCTCCTCCAGCGACGGCCGCGCCAAGAGCATCTACGCCCCGCGCGCGGGCGGCCAGCGCGTCGCGCTGGACCGGGCCTACGCCGACGCCGAGATCTCGCCCGCCGATGTCGCGCTCATCGAAGCGCACGCCACCGGCACGCCCGTCGGCGACAAGACCGAGCTCACCGCGCTGAAGGAGCTGCTGACCGACGCGACGCCGGAGCGGGCCTTCGCCGCCCTCGGCAGCGTGAAGTCGCAGATCGGGCACACCAAGGGCGCCGCGGGCACCGCCAGCGTGATGAAACTGGCTCTGGCGCTGCACCAGAAGGTGCTGCCCGGCACCATCAACGTCTCGGCGCCCAACGCCGAGATCGCCGCCGTCGACGCGCCGTACTACGTGAACACCCGCACGCGTCCGTGGATCCGTGACCCGCAGCGCCCGGTGCGCCGCGCGGCTGCTTCGGCATTCGGCTTCGGCGGCACCAACTTCCACGTCGTGCTCGAGGAGGCGGACGCCGACCGCGCCGCGCACCCGGTGCTGCACCGCACCGCCCGCGCGCACCTGTGGCACGCGCCCGACGTGTCCGGACTGATCGATGCGGTGCGCAGCGTCGCGCCGTCCGACGGGGGCGAGATCCCGGAGGATCACGCGCGCATCGGGTTCGTCTCGGTGGACGAGGAGAACGCCGCGCATCTGCGTTCGCTCGCGGTGGACGAACTGGTCCGCAACCCCGACGCCGCCGACTGGGAGCACCCCGAGGGCGTGTACTTCCGCGCCGCCGCACTGCCGGATCGCAAGGCGGGCGCGCTGTTCGCCGGGCAGGGCAGCCAGTACGTCGACATGGGGCTGGACGCGGCGGTGAACAATCCCGCGGTCGGCGCGGCGTTCGACGCGGCCAACGAGGCGTTCGCGGGCGCGCCGGTGCGGTTGTCGTCGGTGGTCTTCCCGCCGCCCGCGTTCGATGACGACGTGGCGGCGGAGCAGGAAAGCGTCTTGCGCCGAACGGAATTCGCGCAGCCCGCGATCGGCGCGCTGTCCGCAGGGCAGTTCACGGCGCTGTCGGACTACGGCTTCCACGCCGACGGGTACCTCGGGCACAGCTTCGGTGAGCTGACCGCGCTGTGGGCCTCGGGTGCGCTCAGCACGGCCGATTTCTTCGCGCTGGCTCGCGCTCGCGGCGTGGCCATGACGCCCGCGCCGGGTGTCGAGGCGGGCACCATGGTGGCGCTCGGTGCGTCCCGGCAGACCGCCGAGGAACTGCTCGACGGTGTCGAGGACGTCTGGATCTGCAATCACAACGCGCCCGACCAGGTCGTGGTCGGCGGCGGTGCGGAGGGGATCGCGGCCGTCGTCGCGCGCTGCGGCGCGCGTGGCGTGGCGACCCGTGCGCTGCCGGTGTCCGGTGCGTTCCACACGCCCTATGTCGCTCACGCCACTACGGCGTTCGCCGCCGCGATCACCGAGGTGCACATCGGCGCGCCGGACGCTCCGGTCTTCGCCAACACGCCGGACGCCCGCTACGGCGACGACGTGGCGGCCAACCGGGCCGTGCTGACCGAACAGCTCGGCAAGCCGGTCGAATTCGTGGCCGCGCTCACCGCGATGCGCGACGCGGGCTGCACCGTGTTCGTGGAGTTCGGGCCGAAGCAGGTGCTGACCTCGCTGGTGCGGCGCACCCTCGGCGACGACGTGGTCGTCATCGCGACCGACTCCGGCCCGATCGGCAATAGCGATCTCGCGCTGACCCGCGCGGCGGTGCGCCTGGCCGTGCTCGGGTTCGGCCTGCACGGCATCAACCGCTACACCGCGCCGGAGCCGGAGGCGGCGGTCACCGGTCGCGCCATGACGGTGACGATGTCGGCGCCGGAATACGTGCCCGACACCCGGCGCAAGTCCTACGCCGCCGCGCTCGACGCCGAATACCGGCTCAGCGTGCTCGCGGCGGCTCCCGCTCCGGTCGACAGCGTGGTCGATCACCAGCCCGCCGAGCAGCGGGCCGTGCCCACCGCTTCCACCGCAGCAACGGAGACACCCGTGTACCCCACACCGCAGCCCGCCGACACCGGTTCGGACGCGCTGGAGAGCGCGCTCGTCCAGCACCTGCACACGCACCGCCAGTTCCTGGACGGCCAGCTGGACATGGCCCGCGATCTGGCCGGCGCGCTCGGCGACGGCAGGGTCGACGCCGCCACCGTCCGCGCCATCGAAGCGGTCAAGGAACACGGTGTCGCGATCAGCCACAGCCACGCGCGGGCCAGCGAGGTGCTCGCCCAGCTGGTCGAGCTGGAGAGCGGCTTCGCACCGGTATCGCGGTCATCGACGCAGGTCACGCGCCCCGCGCCCGCCCCGCGCGCGGCGATCGAGCCCGCGCCGGTACGACGGCCGCTGGCCACCGCCATGGTCGTGGACGAACACCGCGCTCCCGCCCCGGAACCCGTCGCGGCGCCGGCTCCGGCGACGAACGGGCACGCTGCTCCCGCCGACCAGGTGACCGGCGACACGTTGCGCAGCGCGCTGCGCGAGGTGGTCGCGGAGAAGACGGGCTATCCGGTGGAGATGGTGGATCCGTCGATGGATCTGGAAGCCGATCTGGGTGTGGATTCGATCAAGCGGGTGCAGGTGATCGGCGCTCTGCAGGAACGTTTCCCGCAACTGCCGAACCTCGGCCCCGAGCAGTTGGGCACGGTGCGAACGCTGGACCAGATCGTCGAGCTGCTCGGCGCCACCGGCGCGCCGACCCCGGCCGCGCCGTCGGCGACATCGAACGGCGCCGCTCACGTGGTCACCGACGACCAGGTCTCGGGTGCGGCGTTGCGGCGCGCGCTGCGTGAGGTGGTCGCGGAGAAGACCGGTTATCCGGTGGAGATGGTGGATCCGTCGATGGATCTGGAAGCCGATCTGGGTGTGGACTCGATCAAGCGGGTGCAGGTGATCGGCGCTCTGCAGGAACGCTTTCCGCAGTTGCCGAGTCTGGGTCCGGAGCAGTTGGGCACGCTTCGCACGCTGGATCAGATCGCCGAGCTGCTCGGCGCGCAGGACGCCGGATCGTCGGCGAACGGCGCGGTCGCCCCGGCCGACGCTGAGGTGACGGACGAGGCGTTGCGGCGCGCGCTGCGCGAGGTGGTCGCGGAGAAGACCGGTTATCCGGTGGAGATGGTGGATCCGTCGATGGATCTGGAAGCCGACCTCGGCGTGGACTCGATCAAACGAGTGCAGGTGATCGGCGCGTTGCAAGAACGGTTTCCGAATCTACCGAGTCTGGGCCCGGAGCAGTTGGGCACGCTCCGCACGCTGGATCAGATCGTGGTGGAACTCGCCGGGACGGCGGGAGGTGATGTCCACCCAAAAGCTGAGGCCGCGGCGGGAACGTCGCGGCACGCCGTCGAACTGGTCGCGCTGCCCGCGCCGGATCGGGCGGTAGCGCCCTACCGGGACGGGGCGCGGGCGGCGCTCGTCGACCTGACCGGCGAAGCGGACTCCGGATCCGATGCGCTCGCGGCAGCGTTGAGCGGGCTCGGTTGGACTGTGCGACAGATGGATTCGGCAGACGGATTGGACGTCGAGCCGCTCGATCTCTGCCTCGTCCTGCTGGGCGGCACCGCCGACTGGGCGTCGGCGCAACGCCGCCTGACCGACGGCATCCTCCTGGCCGGCCGTACTGTGCCGCTGCTGCGCGGCGGATCGGAGCCAGCGGCCTTCGTGACGGTGACGCGGCTGGACGGCGCACTCGGTTTCCACGGCACCGAGCAGCCCGAACACGCGCTGCTCGGCGGGATCGGCGGTGTGGTGAAAACCCTGGCCGCCGAACAGCCGCAGCTGTTCTGCCGGGCGCTCGACGTCGACCCGGCCTGCTCCGCACGGCAACTGGCCGAGTTCGTCACCGCCGAGCTGTTCGATCCGGCTCGCGACACGCTCGAGGTCGGCATCGACACCACGGCGCGGCGATGGACTCCGGTGCCGAGCGGGCACGCGCCCGCGCGCACCGTTCTCCCGGTGCGCACGGGCACGGAGCAGGATGCCACCGTGCTCACCGCCGAGGACGTCCTGTTGGTCACCGGCGGCGCGCGCGGCGTCACGGCGGCCTGCGTGCTGGCGCTGGCCGCGCGCAGCGAGGCGCGCTTCGTGCTGCTCGGGCGCTCCGAACCGGCCGCCGAACCCGATTGGGCGGCAGAGGTTTCCGATGCCGATCTCAAGGCCGCCGCGGTACGCGCGCTGGCCGGTTCCGGCGCGAAGCCGCGCGATATCGAGCGTGCCGTGTCCGGAATCCGCGCAACACGCGAGATCCGGGAGACGCTGACCGCCCTCGGTTCCCGCGCCGAGTACCTCGCGGTCGACATCACGGACGAGCAGGCGGTCGCCGCCGCGCTCGCACCGTGGCGGGACTCGATCACCGGCGTCGTGCACGGAGCGGGAGTGCTGGCCGACTCCGTGATCACGGACAAGACCGCCGAATCGGTGGCGCGCGTGCTCGATCCCAAGATCGCCGGACTGGCGTCGGTGCTCGGCGCGCTCGGCGAACTGCGTCATCTGGTGCTGTTCACCTCCGTGGCCGGGCTGTTCGGCAATGCCGGTCAGGCCGATTACGCGGCAGCGAACGAGGCGCTCTCCCGATTCGCGGTGAGCTTGCGGGCGCAGCGGCCGAATTGCCATGTCACCGCGATCGACTGGGGCGCGTGGGATGGCGGCATGGTGACCCCCGCTCTGCGGGAACACTTCCGGACGCGCGGCGTCGAATTGCTCGACCCGCAGGTGGGCGCGGCGGCGTTCACCGAGCAGTTCACCCAGGCGCGCTCCGCGGACACGGTCGTGCTCATCGGACCCGCGAAGTCGTTGTCGGACACCACGTCCGCTGCCGGCACAGTGCGGGCGCGGCGGACGATCACCGGGATCACCGCGGACCCGATCATCGCGGCGCACCGGATCGGTGAGCACATCGTGCTGCCCGCGACCTTCGGGCTCGGCGCGATGATCAACTTCGCCGAACGCGGTCTGCCGGGCCGCACGGTGGTCGGCGTCCGGGACTTCGAAGTGCTCAAAGGCATCGTCTTCGAACGGCCGCTCCACGAATTGGAACTGGAAATCGCGCCGGAAGAGGGCGCGCCCACTGTGCGGGCGACGGTGCGCGGCGAGAATGCCGTCCGCTTCCGCGCGACCCTCGTGCTCGCCGAGACGCCGGATCGGCCACCGCGCAAGCCGGTGCCGGGTGGTTCTGTCGGCGAGGCGACCATCTACCGCGACGCCGTCCAGTTCCACGCGCCCGCGTTGCAGGGACTGCGCCGGGTCCGGGCGGTCTCGGACGACGCGATCGTCTTCGACTGCGAACTGCCCCCCGCCACCGTGGCGGGCGGAGCCTACGCCGGGCGGCTGCACGATCCGGTCCTGGCCGACCTGATCTTGCAGGGGCCGCCCGTGCTGGGCCACCGGCTGCTCGGCAGCGCCTGTCTGCCGCTCGGCGCCGGGCGGATCGACTACTTCCGGCCACTGCCCGCGAGCGAGCCGTTCGTGCTCACCGTGGACAACCCGCGCGCCGGTCGTGTCGACGCCCGGATCGACGCCACCGCCACAACGGCGGACGGCACTGTACTGCAACGTTTCTCGGACGTCACCGTGGTGACGACACCCGATCTGACGGAGAAGTTCCAGACCTCGGTGAGGCGGTGGATGGCATGACAACCCTGGAATTCGACGGGATTCCGTTCGATCCGGTGACGGCGCTCGCGGATACGGGGGAGGCCGTCGACGAGGCGCCGACGCTTCGGCCGGGCTCCGGCGACACGGTCACGCCGGCGAGCCCGTTCGCCGGGTACGCGGAGACGGCCCCGGCCGCCGGTCTCGCGGTCACCGGAACACAACCCGAGGCGCGGGCGGCGCATGCCGACGGCTCCGCCTCGCGTGCGGCCGGTCCGCTCGCCGAAATCCGCACCGGTATTGTCGCCGCGCACCGGGCGGCGTTGAGCGCGCAGCTGGCGATGCAACGGGCGGTGTGGCAGCGAGCGCTGCGCCGTTCGTCGGTCACGGCCGAGGCGGCCGGTCACGTCCACGAAGGACCAGAGGCGTCCGGCGTCCGGGGCGCATTCACCGCCGCCGAGTCCGCCTTCAAGCCGCCGGCTCGCACCGATCGCACGCGCCTGGATCGAGCGGACCTGCTCCGTCTCGCCGAAGGTGAGCTGAGCGTCTTCGGCTCCGCGTACCGGCGCCCCGGCACTGTGGCGGCGGCCCGGCTGGGCGGTTCGACCCGGCTCGCGCTCACCGAGGTGACTGGCATCGAGTTGTACGGCGGCTCCGGCAAGGGCAGCGTCGAAGCACGATTCGAGGGCGAACCGCACGCGGCGGCGATGCAGGTCGCGGAGGTGTTCGCGCTGTATCTGGGCCTGCCGCTGGTGCTGTCGGGCAGCTCCCTGGTCGCCGAATGCGCGGGTACGGTCGCGGTTGCCGCGTCCGGCACGATCACGCTGACGGTGACCGCGCTCGACTTGGTGCCCCGGCCGTACGTCACCGGCACTGTCCGCGTCGCGGGCGCGGAAGGCGCGCTCGACGTCACGGTCACGGTGGTGGAGCGTCCGGGCAGCGGGGTCGGCCCCGGCCAGGTCTCGGAAAGCCTGCTGCTCAACGAGTTCCACATGGCCCACCTCGCTCGGGGTGACCAAGGGATCGCCATGGGACCGGAATTCGCGGAGTACACCGGGGTGCGGGCGACCCGTCTGCCGACCGGCGGTCTGCTGCTGGTCGACCGGGTGCTCGACTTCGACGGCAAGCGCGGGAACCTGGACGGCGCGTCCTACACCACCGAATACGACTCACCCGCCGACTCCTGGTACTACGGCGACACCGCGAACGACTCCATGCCGCACTTCGTCTACATGGAGACCTCGTTGCAGGCGGCGCTGCTGATGGGTTATTACGCGGGCCCCACGCTCACCCAGCCCGGCACCACCCTGAGTCTGCGCAACCTGGGCGGCACCGCCACCGTGCTGCGGCAGCTCGACTTGCGGGACAAGACGATCCGCCAATCCTCTCGGCTGCTGTCCACCACTATCCTGCCCGGTTCGTCGCTGCAAACCTTCGACTACACGCTCAGCGTGGACGGCGAGCCGTTCTACACCGGCGAGACCATGTTCGGCTACTTCAGCGACGAGGCCTTGGCCAACCAGACCGGACTCGACGCGGGACGCCCCGCGCCGAGCTGGCTGGCGGAAAACCGGGGCGCACGGGTGCGCACCATCGATGTCGCCGCCCGCCGCGCGAACCCGGCCGCCCGCCTGTGCTCGAGGCGCACCCTGGCGCTGATCGACCGGGTCGAGGTGGTCGACGGCGGCGGCAGCTACGACTCCGGATATCTGCATTCGCTGCGCGAGATCGATCCGTCCGACTGGTATTTCGCCCGGCACTTCCACCTCGACCCGGTGATCCCTGGCTCGCTCGGTGTGGAATCGGTGATCCACGCGATCCAAGAGTGGATGATCGACGCCGGATTCGCCGACACGATCGGCGATCCGGTCTTCCGCATCCCCGCAGGCCGGACGTTCAGCTGGCGCTACCGCGGGCAGTTCCTGCCCACCGACGGCACCGTAGAACTCGAGGCCCACATCAAGGAGATCCACCGCGGCCCGCGCGGGGTCACCGTCGTCGCCGACGGTTCGCTGTGGAAGCCGGGGCTGCGCATCTACGAGCTGACCGATCTCGCGGTCGAACTCGTCGAGCGGGAGGAGCGCCGATGACCACGTCCCGGGCCGGTATCCTCGCCGACACCGCCGACGGCATCACCGCCGTCCTGTCCGACCTGACGCGCCCGTGCTGGATCGTGCGCCACGACGGCCGGGTGGGCGCGACGTCCGACGAGCGCACCGCGGCACACGCGCAGGTGCTCGCGGCGGTGGCTCCGCTGCCGCCCGAGCAGCTCGGTGATCGGCGATTTGCGGCCGCCCACGGCGTGCGAGCGGCCTACGCGGCAGGCGCGATGGCGAACGGCATCGCCTCGCCCGCCCTGGTTTCGGCGATGGCGCGGGCGGGATATCTCGCCTCCTACGGCGCGGCGGGCGTTCCACCCGCCGCGGTGGACGCGGCGCTGGCCGAGCTGAGCCGCACGCTGGTCGGAAAACCGTTCGCGTGCAATCTCATCCACAGTCCCTCCGAGCCCGCCTTGGAGCGCGCGATCGTCGACGCCTGCCTGCGGCACCAGGTTCGCTGCGTGGAGGCGTCGGCGTTCATGGACCTCACCGGTGAGGTCGTGCGTTACCGGGCGGCAGGGCTGGCCGTCGACCGGCAAGGACGCGTCGAGGTGCGCCACCGCCTGATCGCGAAGGTCTCCCGGGTGGAGGTGGCCGAGCCGTTCCTGCGTCCGGCTCCCGCACGGCTGCTGCGCGCACTGGTCGAAGCCGGTGACCTGACGCCCGAGCAGGCGCGGCTCGCCGAACATGTGCCGATGGCCGACGACATCACGGCCGAAGCCGACTCCGGCGGTCACACCGACCGCAGACCACTGCTGGTACTGCTGCCCGAGCTCATCGCGGCACGGGATCGACTGGCCCGCACCGTGCCCGCCGCCGCGGCCGTCCGCGTCGGCGCGGCGGGCGGCATCGGCACCCCCGCAGCCGCGGCCGCCGCCTTCGCGCTGGGCGCCGCTTACGTGGTGACCGGTTCGGTGAATCAGGCCACCGTGGAAGCCGCCCAGTGCGACACCACCAAACAGCTGCTCACTCAGGCGGATTTCGCCGACTGCGCCATGGCGCCGTCCTCGGACATGTTCGAGCTCGGCGTCCAGGTGCAGGTGCTGCGCCGGGGCACCATGTTCGCCACCCGCGCGCAGCGGCTCTACGACACCTACCGCGCCTATGACGGCATCGACGCGTTCCCGGCCGAGCTGCGCCGCGAGCTCGAGGCCACGCTGTTCCAGCGGCCCCTCGACGCCGTGTGGGAGGACTGCGTCAGCTACTTCACCGAACGCGATCCGGCCCAGCTGGCCGGCGCGGACGCGGACCCGAAACGCAAGATGGCGCTGGTGTTCCGGTGGTATCTGGGGCTGTCGTCGGGGTGGAGCATTCGCGGCGAGGCCGGTCGCGTCGCCGATTACCAGATCTGGTGCGGGCCCGCGATGGGCGGGTTCAACAACTGGGCGGCCGGAAGTTATCTGGCGGCGCTGCGCAACCGGCACGTCGCCGACATCGCCGACCAGATGATGCTGGGCGCTGCCTACCTCACCCGCGTCGCCCAGCTGCGCACCGCGGGCGTGCGGTTACCCGCCGACTGCGCCCGCTTCGTACCCCGACCGAGGGAGGAACGATGACCACACTGGAGACGGGTCCGGACACCCGGACCTCCTGGATGGTGTGCCCATCCTGCGCCGCCATGCTCTACGCCAAACGCTACGAGCGCGCGGGCCGGGTCTGCCCGGATTGCGACGGGCACGGCATGCTGACCGCGGACCAGCGCATCGAGGCGCTGCTCGACCCGGGATCGGCGCGGCACATCCAGCCGTCCGCCACCGCGGTCGATCCGCTCGGCTTCACCGACTCCCGGCCCTATCCCGAGCGGCACGCCGAGGCGAGCCGTCGCACCGGGCTGCCCGACGCTATCCGTTGCGTGCGCGGCACGATCGGCGGCGCACCGCTGGTGCTGGCGGTCATGGACTTCCGCTTCCTCGGCGGCAGTCTCGGCGCGGCCGTCGGCGAAGCGGTCACCGGCGCTGCCGAGACCGCGCTCGCGGCGCGGGTGCCGCTGGTGCTGGTGACCGCGTCCGGCGGCGCCCGCATGCAGGAGGGCATCCTCGCGCTGATGCAGATGGCCAAGACCAGTCAGGCGCTGCGCGAACTCGACGACGAGGGCGTGCTGACCATCTCGGTGATCACCGATCCCACCTACGGGGGCGTGGCGGCCTCTTACGCCACGTCCACCGACATCATCATCGCCGAACCCGGCGCTCGCCTCGGCTTCGCCGGACCGCGGGTGATCCAGCAGACCATCGGCGAGACGCTGCCCGCGGGCTTCCAGACCGCCGAATTCCTGCTCGAACACGGTGTGGTGGACATGATCTGCCACCGCTCGGCCCTGCGGGACCGGCTGGCCCGCCTGCTCGCGCTGGCCGCCGACAGCAAGCGTCCCGTCGCGTTCGCCGACGACGAGAATCCGGTCCGCGCCGACGCGACCCAGCTCGCCCCGCGCGACGCCTGGCAGAGTGTGCGCGCCGCGCGCGAACTCGCCAGGCCGACCACGCTGGACTACTTGGCCGCGTCGTTCGACGAATTCGTGGAGCTGCACGGCGACCGCTTGGCGGCCGACTGCCCGGCCATGATCACCGCGCTGGCCCGCCTCGACGGCGCGCCGGTCGTGGTGATCGGCACTCAAAAGGGACACACCGCAACCGAATTGGCGCAGCGCAACTACGGCATGCCCACCCCGGCCGGATACCGGAAGTCGGCCCGCGTGCTGCGCCTGGCCGCCAAGCTGGGCATTCCGGTGATCACCCTGGTCGACACCGCGGGCGCCTACCCCGGTGTAACCGCCGAGGAACAGGGGCAGGCCGTCGCCATCGCGGAATCGCTCAAACTGCTCGCCGGACTGCCCGTTCCGGTGGTCACCGTGATCACCGGCGAGGGCGGCAGCGGGGGAGCGCTCGCACTGGCGGTGGCCGATCGAGTGATCGTCTGCGAGAACGCGGTCTATTCGGTGATCAGCCCGGAAGGGTGCGCCTCCATCCTGTGGAAGGACGCTACCGCCGCACCCCGCGCCGCCGCCGCCTTGCGGGTGGACTCGACCTCCTTGCTCGAACTCGGCGTCGCGGACGGCGTACTGCCCGAGCCGCCGGGCGGCGCACACCGCGATCCCGCCGCGGCCGCCGCCGCCCTGCGTCAGGCGCTGCGCCACGCCGTGGCCGATCTGGCGCGACTCCAGGCGGCGCAACTGCTCGACCGGCGCCACCACCGTTTCCGTGTCTTCGGACTGTCCACGAACGATCAGGAGAAGTGATGACCGAGTCCGTGACCACCGAGCCCGCGGGCCGCGCGCTGAATCCGGTCGACGCCGACCAGGCGCTGACCGTGCTGTCGCGGCACGCGCTGTCCGTGCGGGCCGAGACCGCGCCGACCTCGGTGACCGTCGCCAACGGCCCGCTGGTGCTGCGGATCAGCTGGGATGGGCACAACGGCACCAGTGGGCCGGTCGCCGTCGCACCCACGGCGGCCGCCCCGGTCCCCGCGGCGCCCGCAGAGTCCGCGCCGCGGGACACTCGTCCGGACGCGGATACTTTCACGCTGACGGCGGAAACCGTCGGCGTGTTCTATCGCGCGCCCGAACCCGGCGCGTCGCCGTTCGTCGCCGAGGGCGACCCGGTGCGGGCCGGTCAGCAGGTCGGCATCGTCGAGGCGATGAAGCTGATGATCCCGGTGACCGCGACCAGGGAGGGGCGGGTGGCGGAATTCCTGGTGGAGAACGGGGAAGCGGTCGAGCACGGCGCGCCGCTGCTGGTGCTCGAGGTGGTGCGATGACCGTGCGGCCGATCCGCAAGGTGCTCGTCGCCAATCGCGGCGAGATCGCCGTGCGGGTCATCCGCACCTGCGCCGAACTCGGAATCTCCACCGTCGCGGTGTATTCCGCGGCCGACGCCGACTCGGCTGCCGTCCGGCTGGCCGACCAGGCGTTCCGGATCGGTCCCAGGCCCGCGAAGCGCAGCTACTCCTACATTCCCGCGATCATCGAGGCCGCCAGGGCCACCGGCGCAGACGCCATCCACCCCGGATACGGGTTCCTCTCCGAGGACCCGGATTTCGCCGAGGTGTGCGAGGCGGAGGGGTTCGTGTTCGTCGGCACCCCCGCCGCGATCATGGCCGATCTCGGCGACAAGTCGACGGCACGGTCACTGATGGCCGCGGCGGGGCTGCCGCTGCTGCCGGGCAGCCGTGAGCCGCTCGACACGGTGGACGAGGCGCACGCCCTCGCCGACGACATCGGCTACCCGGTGATCATCAAAGCGGTCGCGGGGGGCGGCGGCCGCGGGATGCGGGTCGTGCGTGACTCGGCGGACTTCGCCGCGACCTGGCAGGAGACCCGAGCCAACGCCACCGCCGTGTTCGGCGACGGACGCCTGTACGTGGAGCGCTACCTCGACTCGGCGCGGCACATCGAAGTCCAGATCCTGGCCGATCGGCACGGCACGGTGCGGCATCTCGGCGCGCGCGACTGCTCCTTGCAGCGGCGGCACCAGAAACTCGTCGAGGAGTCGCCCGCACCGGGGCTGTCCGAGGAACTCGTCGCCCGGATCGGGGCAGCGGCCGTGCGCGGCGCCGAAGCCGTCGGCTACGTCGGGGCGGGAACCTTCGAATTCCTGTTGGATCAGCGGGGCGATTTCTACTTCATGGAGGTCAACTGCCGGCTACAGGTCGAGCATCCGGTCACCGAGATGGTCACCGGCATCGACCTCGTCGCCGAGCAGTTGCGCATCGCCTCCGGGCTGCCGCTGGCGTTGTCCGCCGACGTCGCCACGCCGCGCGGTGTGTCCATCGAATGCCGGATCAACGCCGAGGATCCGGAGCGCGAATTCGCACCCGCCCCGGGCACGCTCGCCGAATGCACGCTGCCCGGTGGGCCGTTCGTCCGGATCGACACCCATGTCGGCCCCGGCTATGCCATTCCGCCGCACTACGATTCGCTGCTCGCCAAGATCATCGTGTGGGCTCCCGACCGTCCCGCGGCCATCGCGCGGATGCGCCGGGCTCTGGCCGAGACCAGAATCCGTGGCAGGGGCGTGGCCACCACGACCGAATTCCTGCACGACATCCTCGATCACCCCCGATTCCGCGCCGCGGATCACGACACCGCCCTCATCGGGACCCTCACCACGGTGTCGCGCGTCGCCTCATGAAGCCGCCGCCATCGGACGCGGTGACGGCCCGCGTCCGATGGCGGCGCACTTTCGATCGCTGCACGGGGCCCGGTCCATGCGGACCGGGCCCTCGCCGTCTCCGATGCGAGCCGAGCCCTCGTTTTCCCGCCCGATCTAGACAATAAATACGGTCGACCGTAAATTATTGACGTGGACAGCGGTTGGACGATGGACCTGGCGACGCGGCTCGCGGTCGCCAAGAGCAGGCAAGATGTGGCCGCGGCCGTACGGCTCATGCACGGCGAGATGGTGTTGGAGGCACCGGCTTTCGGGCTGTGCGCCCAATCGGGCGTCTCCACCGACGTGGTGCGGCAGAAGTTGTTCGGAGGGAGATAGATCATGGACGCACGGGTCAAGGATGTCGCCCGGATCGAGACGAGGCTGCTGTTCGACGTCGTGGTGGATCTGGCGCCGCCGCTGAATATCGGGAACGGGCGGGTGCTGTTCGGCGCCGACGGCGGATCGTTCGAAGGACCGAAGCTGCGTGGCACGGTGGTGCCGGGCGGCGGTGACTGGGCGACGTTCCGGCAGGACGGAAGTATGACGCTGGATGTCCGGCTCACCCTGCGCACCGACGACGACGCCCTCCTGCAGCTGACCTACGGCGGGCGCTGGATCATGCCGGAGGAGATACGTGGCCGGATCGGGGATCCGGCCACGCGGCATCTCGTCGACCCCGGCCGCTACTACTTCCGCACCACACCGGTCTTCGAAACCGGCGCACCAGATTATCTGTGGCTCAACGACATCGTGTGCGTCGGATCGGGATACCCGGTCGAAGGCGGCATCGCCTACCGGGTGTTCGAAGTCGTCTGACCTCGAAAACCCGGGTCCTACTTCAACCCCGACCGCACGAACGCGTTGACGATGTGCCGTTGCAGCAGCAGGTACATCAGCAGCACCGGCAGGCAGGCGAGGCTGGCCACCGCCATCATCGGACCCCACTGATCGCCCTCGGTGCCCATGAAACTGCGCAGACCCAGCTGCAACACGCTGTTGGACTGGCGCAGCACCACCGCGGGCCAGAAGTACTCGTTCCAGGCGTTGATGAAAAGCAGGATTCCCAAGGCCGCCAGCGCGGGGCTCAGATTCGGCACGACCACCGTCCACAGGATCGACCAGGAGGAGCGGCCGTCGATCTTCGCCGCCGCCACCAGCTCCTTCGGGAAGCTCGCCATGTGCTGGCGCAGCAGCAGCACCGCGAGCGCCGAGCACAACGTCGGCAGCACCACGCCGACCAGGGAGTTGATCAGCCCGAGCTTGGTCAGCAGGACGTAGTTGGGCAGCATCGTCACCTGGAACGGCACCAGCCAGGTGCCGACGAACGCCAGGTACAGCACCTTCTGGAACGGGAAGGTGTACATCGCGAACGCGTAGGACGCCAGCAGCGCGATGAGCAGTTGCCCCGCCGCCGAGAGCGCCGCGACGAAGAAGGTATTGCCGATCAGGCCCACCACGTCGACTTTGTCGGCCGCGTCGGCATAGTTGGCGAACGAGATCGGCCAGGGGATCGGCGACAGCGAGGTGACGTCCTCCGGCCGCCGCAGCGAGGTCGCGAACAGCCAGTAGATCGGGAACGCGCACAGCACCGCGGTGACGGCAAGCAGCAGATGGCTTCCCGCGGTGCGCAATCGGTCAATCATCATGGAAGGCAACCTTTTCCGAGACCCACACCAGCACACCGGCGATCACGCCGAACCCGGCGAACAGCAGCACACCGGCGGCGGCGCTGAGTCCGGCGTCGAAGCTGTGGAAGGCGTAGTCCCACAGCAGGTAGTAGATATTGGTGGTCGCTTGCGCCGGACCGCCCTGCGTCATGGAGTCGATGAGCGGGAAAGTCAAAGTGGGACTGAGCAATACCGTGGTCAGCACCAGGAACAGCAATGTGGGCGACAGCAGGGGCAGGGTGATCCACCGGCGGATCTGCCGGGTGCTCGCCCCGTCCACCTGGGCGGCTTCGTCGTAGTCACCGCTGATACCCGCCAGACCGGCCCAGATCACCAGCACGGCGAAGCCGAGCAACTGCCATCCGGTGATCACGATGATCACCCCGTGCGCGGTGTCCACGTCGTAGACCCAATTGCGATTCGAGCGCAGAACCTGATCGACGAAGCCGCTGCCGGGATGCAGCAGCCAGCGCCACACCGCCGCCGCCGCGACGGGCGCGACGAGGAACGGCGCGAAGACGAACGCGTGGTAGACCGTCCGCGCCCGGCCGTGCACCCGTCGGCTGGCCAGCGCGATGAGCAGCGGGAGCAGCACCGTGAACGGCAGCATGCCTACGATCAGCACCCCGGTGCGGCCCACCGAATCCCAGAAGGCCGGGAGATCCAGCAGCCGTTCGTAATTGCCGGTTCCGACCGGCTTCATCGGTGAGGTCGGCAGCAGGTTCCACGAATACGTGGACAGCTCGACCGCCTGGACCAGCGGCCGGTAGATCCACACGACCAGCAACGCCAGTGCGGGCGCCAGATACAGGTACGGCACGGCGAACCGCCCCGCCCGGCGGAACCGGGCGGGGCGATGCGACGGGTTGACCGTTTCGGCCGCTTCCGTTGCAGGCAGCGGTGATTCGACGACGAACATCGAGTTACCCGGCCTCCGCGGCCAGCGCGGCGAGTTGATCGAGCACGTCCTGCTCAGGCCGGTCGTAGAGGGTCTCGGCGGGCGTCGCCTCGATCGCCGTGGCGACCATCGTCGAACCGAGCAGATCGATGCGGCTGTAGCCGAAGCCGATCAGTCCCCGATGACGTCCCGCCGGTGCGATCGTATCGATCCGGTAAGCCAGCGCCGGACCGATCCAGACCGGAATGCCCGCCAGCGCCGCCGCCCCGGTGAGATGGTTGTGCCCGCAGACGATCAACCGCACATCCGAACCGGCCAGCACCTCGGCCAGCAGCTCCGGCCGTTCCAGCCGCAGGTACTCGGTGGCCGCGACCGGCGAGGGGATCGGCGGGTGGTGCAGCACCAGCAGCGTGCCGCGCGGCGCCGGTTCGCGCAGTTGCTCGGCCAGCCAGTCCAGCTGGTGCTCCTCGAGCCGTCCGTCGTGGCGTCGCGGCGTCGTGCTGTCCAGCGCGATCACCCGCAGACCCGCCACGTCGGCCACCTGGTCGTGGGTGGTGTCCGGGTCCAGCGCGGCGGGGTCGGCCCCGAGCAATTCAGTGGCGAAGGCGGTGCGCTCGTCGTGATTGCCCATGACGTACACCGTCTGCGCGCCGAGTTCCTCGGCCACCGGCTCGACCGCGCCGCGCAGCCGCCGGTAGGCCTCGGGCGACCCGGTGTCGGTCAGATCGCCCGAGAGCACCAGCGCGTCGATGCGCTGCCGCGAGGCATGCAACTGCTGCAGCACGTGGGTGAGATTGGTGTAGGTGTCCACCATCCCGTGCACCCGTTCCCCGGCGGGCCGGATGTGGGTGTCGGTCAGCTGGACGATCGTCACCTCGCTCATGACGTCGGCAGGAGTTTGGCGCCCTGATCGCGGGCGGCGGTGAGAGTGGATTGCGGCTCCTTGCCCTGGAACACGATCGCCTCGACGGCGTCCATCATGCCGTCGCGGATCTGCAGGTAGTTGGTGCCGGGCATGGAGATCCACGGTTCCATGTTCGCCAGCTGGGCGACGTTCGGCCCCAGCAGCGGATTCTCCTTCGACCAGGTCTGCAACCCCTGCGGGTCGTCCATCAGGCCGGTGCGCAGCGGCAGGTAGCCGATGCCCTGCGAGATCTTGGTGTAGGCGGATTCGCTGGTGAGGAACTTGATCAGCTCCCACGCGGCGCGCTGCTTGGCCGGGTCGTTGGACAGGATGTGCAGCGAAGCGCCGGAATTCGTCGGCACGGTCGGCTTGCCCGCGAAGCTGGGCATCGGCGCCGAGCGCAGGTCCCACTTGTCCTTCGCGCCGGTCACGAAGGTGCCCTGGATCGCGCTGGTCTCCAGGATCATGCCGATCTCACCGCGGGCGAAGGCCTCGTAGCCCTGTTTCTGGTTGAGCTTCGGCATGCCGCCGGAGTTGACCAGTTGCTGGCTCATCGCGGCGACCTCGACCGCGGGAGCGTCGGCGAAGGTGAGCTTGGTGCGGTCCTCGGAGATCACCCGGCCGCCGTTGGAGCGCACCATCGACTGGAAGCACCAGTCCTTGGCGGTCTTGGTCAGGCAGTCGACGTAAATGCCGCCCTTGCCGGTCTTCCCGGTGATCGCCGTCGCGGCCTCGGCGACCTGCTGCCAGGTGGCGGGCGGCTTCGCGGGATCCAGGCCGGCGTCGGCGAACAGCGAAGCGTTGTAATACAGCACGGGCGTGGAGAACACGAACGGCACGCCGTAGGTGTGACCGTCCCAGTCGGCGAGTGTGCGGGCCTTCGGCGCGAAGGGGTGCTGGGCTCCGTCGAAGTTGTGCTGCACTTCCTGCTTGCCGACCAACGTGTCCAGCGGCTTGGCGCCGAGCTGGTGGATGGTGAAGTCCAGGTCGCTGAAACCGAGCTGGGCGACGTCCGGCGGCGAGCCCGCGACCATCTGGTTCTGGATGCTGGAGATGGTGTCCGTGGCCGGGTTCGGGCTGTTGCCCTGCGGCTTCTGCGCGGTCACCGTGATGTTCGGGAACTTCTTGCGGAAATCGGCGATCAAGGAGTTGAAGGTGTCGGTCCAGGCGCCGGCCAGTCCGTAGTTGTAGGACTCGAACACGATCGACACCTGCTGGTCCGGCTTCAGTTCCGGGATCCGCGCGCTGTCGGCGTTCGAGTCGGTGGTGGTGCTCCCGAGTCCGCCGCAAGCGCTGAGCGCGACGGTGGTTGCGAACACCAGGCCCAGAACGGGCGCGGTGCGTTTCACGGTGTTTCTCCTCATCGAGTAGGGGTGTTCGGGTTCAGGCGACGGCGACGGGTTCGCCCGCGCTGTCGACGTGGGCGTCCTGCCGCGTTTCCTGCCAGGTCAGGCGCAGCCCGGAGGTGGCATGGAACAGGTGGATGTGCGCCGGGGCGACTCGCAGCGCGATGTTGTCGTCGACCGCGACGCCCGCGGGCCGCGGCGCTCGGGCGCACAGGACGCGATCACCGGTGGTGAAGTGGATCAGTTCCTCGCTGCCGAGGTTCTCCACCATCGTCACCCGGCCGCGGATGTCGGCGCCGGTCGGATCCAAGCGCAGCTGTTCGGGGCGGATGCCCGCGACCACTTCCAGGTCGTCGTCGAAACCCTCGACGCCGATGGCCAATTCGGTATCGATCCCATCGGCCACCACGCGCAGCGAGCCGTCGCGCTCGGTGACGACGGCGGGGAACAGGTTCATCGGCGGCGCGCCGAGGAATCCGGCGACGAAGGTGGAACGCGGACGGTCGTAGAGCTCGGTCGGTGTGCCGACCTGCTCCACCCGACCCTCGTTGAGCAGCGCGATCCGATCGGCCATGGTCATCGCCTCGACCTGGTCATGGGTCACGTACAGGAACGTCGCGCCCAGCCGCTGATGCAGCCCGATCAATTCGGCGCGCGTCGCGCTGCGCAGCTTCGCGTCCAGGTTCGACAGCGGCTCGTCCATCAGGAACGCTCCGGGATCGCGCACCATGGCGCGCGCCAGGGCCACGCGTTGCCGCTGCCCGCCCGACAGCGCGGACGGCCTGCGGCGCAGCAACTCGGTCAGCCCGAGCACCCCGGCGACCTCCGACACCCGCTCGGCGATCCTCGCGCGCGGTGTGCGCCGGGCGCGCAGCGGGAACCCGATGTTCTTGGCGACGGTCAAGTGCGGATAGAGCGCGTAACTCTGGAACACCATGGCCAAGTCCCGCTGTTGCGGCGCGTGATGGGTGATGTCCTTGTCGTCCAGCAGAATTCGCCCGTCGGACGGATCCTCCAGACCGGCGATCATGCGCAGCAGCGTGGATTTGCCGCAGCCGCTCGGGCCGAGCAGCACCATGAACTCGCCGTCGGCGATGTCGAGGCTCACCTCGCGCACCGCGTTGGCGGCGCCGAATCGCTTCGACACCGCTTCGATTCGCAGTCGTGCCACCGTCGCCCCTCAGCCCGGCAGCTCGCCCGCGACGATCCAGGTCGCCACCCGGGCCGCGATCGCGGGGGAGTCCTTGATCCACAGGAAGTGGTCGCGATTGGCCACCGGGGCGTTCTCGTCGATGTGCCAGTGGGTCACCCGGGCGTTCGGCATCCGGGAAACCAGGAAGTCGACGTTGGACTTCGGGCCGAGCACGTCGTCGGACAGCGAGATCGCCAGCACCGGCGCGGTCAGGTTCCGCAGCAGGGTGTTGTACCGGCGCTTGCTGCCCTTGGGGCGGTAGTAGCTGGTCAGCGAGTGCATCGACCAGTCACGCATGACGCCGCCCGGCATCGGGGCCGGGATGAGCACACCACCGGGCCAGTGACCCTTCCACCGCGAGACCAGGCCGATCCACTGGATCTGGCTCAGCGCCTCCCACCAGCGGCGCGCGCCGAAGGCCCACCAGAAGACCGTGCCGGTGCCGATGACGGTGACGCCCGCGATCCGCTCCGGCTCCGCCGCGGTGAACAGCAACGCGAGCTGTCCGCCCAGGCTGTGCCCGAACAAGTGGATCGGCGCCTCGGGGAACCGCGCCCGCACCGCCCCGACGAGGGCGGGCAGGTCGGTCTCGATCATCTCGCGATAGCCGAAGTCGCGGTGCAGCCCGAGTCCGGGCTCGGCCTCGCCGTGCGCCCGCAAGTCGGTCAACGCCACCGAAAGCCCCTGCGAATGCAGCTCTTTCGCGAGGAACAGATAGTTCTTCGCCTTCATCGCCATGGCGGGCAGGATCAGCACGACCGGTGCGCCCGGCTTCTTCGACTCCAGGAAGCGGACGGTGAAGGTGACACCGTCGCCGGTCGGCACCGTGGCCGATTCCAGTGTGGTGAACTCCGAACGGTTCTGCGGCGCCGCGGTGGTCATCGCTCGTCCTCCGCGAGGGTGATGTCGCAGACGTAGTCGAAGGTGAACTTCGCCACGACGACGTCGCCGTCATCGAGCAGGGCCGCCTTGCCGGACAGCTCGAAGCGCTGCGCGGCCGTCGCCGCGAGCACGTCGGCGAGTTCGCGCTGGTCGACGGTCGCGATGGCGCGGATGCGGCCGACGGCGGGTTTGCGGTAGGACGCGCTGCCGCCGCGCAGCACCAGCCGCTCGACGGTGCGCAGGCGGGTGGCCGCCGCGCCGACGAACGCGGCCGCTCCGCCGATGTCGGCGGCGGTGAACAGCGCCCCGGCGTGCACGGTGCCCATGTGGTTGCGGACCGAGCCGACGGCGGGAATCTCGACGACGGCGCGTTCCGGGCCGATCTCGGTGATCAGCGTGCCGACGTGGCGGCCGAACGGAACCATCTCCTGCGACACCGCCCGCAGGTACTCGTAATCGACGGCGTCGCAGTCGAGTTCGGGATAGGCCGCCGCGAAACCGGCGATCTCACGCGTGGTCATGACGTCTCCTTCAGCGTTTGGTGCGCAGGGCGCGGCGAGCGATGGACCAGCGCAGGACCTCCGAGGGTCCTTCGTAGATGCGGAAAGCCCTGGCCTCGACCAGGAATCGAGCGACGAGGTGGTCTTCGCAGACACCGAGCCCGCCGTGCAACTGGACCGCCCGGTCGAGCACCCGCCAGACCGCCTCGGAGACGAACGTCTTGGCGATCGACGCCTCGTGCCGCGCCTGCGAGGAGGTCGGCCCCTGCGCGTCGATGGTCTCGGCGGCGGTGCGGATCACGCCGCGCGCGGCGGCGATGTCGATCTCGTTGTCCGCGACGAGGCCTTGGGCCATGCCGTGCTCGGCGATCGGGACGCCGAACGACGTGCGCGTGCCGATGTGCTCGATGGTCAGCTGGTGCGCCCGCACCGCGAGCCCGAGCCAGTTCATACAGAACACCAGCCGCGAGGGCGCGAGCCGGACCTGCGCGAGCGCCAGCCCCTGGCCGACCTGGCCCAGCACGGCGGAATCGGGCACCTCGCAGTCGTCGAAGGTCACCTCGCAGTGGCCGCCGGGCGCGCTGGTGTGGTCGAGCGTCGGCATCCGGCGACCCACCCGCAATCCGGGGTTGTCCTGGTCGACCAGGAACATAGTCGGGCCGTCACCCGTGCGCGCCACGCAGATGGTGAACGCCGCCCCCTGCGCGCCCGTGGTGAAATGCTTGGCGCCGTTGATGACCCAGCCGGACTCGGTCTCCTCGGCAACGGTCCGCAGCATCCCGGGGTCGGATCCGGCGCCGGGGGCGGGTTCGGTCATCGCGATCGCGGAACGGACGTCGCCCGCGGCCAGCGGCGCGAGGTAGCGCTGCTGCTGCTCCTCGTTCGCGACGTGCGCGAGCAGGTGGATGTTGCCGTCGTCGGGCGCCCACGCGTTCACCGCGATCGGGCCGAGCAGGCTCGCCCCCGCGGCTTCGAGCACCTGCGCCTGGGCTCGGGTGTCGAGGCCGAGGCCGCCGTATCGCGGATCCGACAGCGGTCCGAAGACGCCGGCCTCCTTGGCCTTCTTCTGCAGCTCGAGCCGCAGCGCGTCGTCCATCACCCGCCCGTCCACGACGACCTCGCGTTCCACCGGAACGACCTGGTCCCGAATGAACTGGGTGGTCTTGTCCACCAATTGCGCCACAGTGGTCATGGCGTCAGTCTCGGCGCGCCGCGTGTGCGGGCGAGGGGGCGATAGTCAACGTCGATTGCACGAATCGACTGCCCATTCGTCCGGTGCGTGGGCGGCACATCTCGGCGACGGTGATCGCGGAGACGTTGCCGGGCTAGGGGACGGATATGACTGACACAGCGGTGCGAGTATGGCGCCGCCGCGACGAGGCCGCGGGCGTGTTCGCGCTCGACCTGGCCCCGGTCGACGGCGGCGAACTGCCGTCGTGGACACCGGGAGCCCACATCGATGTCGCGGTCGGCGCGGCGGGCGTGCGGCAGTACTCACTGTGCGGCGACCCGGCCGACCGGCCGCGCTGGCGCATCGCGGTGCTGCACGAACCGGACGGGCGCGGCGGCTCGGCCTATCTGCACCGCGCCGCGCAACCCGGCTCGGTGCTGCGAGTGTCCGCGCCGCGCAACAACTTCGAACTCGTGAGCGGCGACAGCTATGTCTTCCTCGCCGGAGGCATCGGGATCACGCCGATCCTGCCCATGGTCGCCGCCGCGGAAGCCTCGGGTGCTCGCTGGTCGCTGTACTACGGCGGCCGCACCCGAGGACACATGGCGTTCGCCGACGCCATCGCCGAGCGCTATCCGCTGGCGAACTTGCTGCCGCAGGACGAGCACGGCCTGCTGCCGCTGCGCGAGATCTTCGCCGATCTCTCCGACACCCCCGTGTACTGCTGCGGACCGGAGCCGCTGCTGGCGGCGGCGGAGGCCGAAGGCGCGCGCGCCGGGGTGCCGGTGCATGTGGAGCGCTTCGTGCCGCGGCAGTCGGAGTTCGCCCCGAACGAGCCGTTCGAGGTGCGCTTGGCGGCCAGCGGCAAGACCTTCCGGATCGGGGCGAACCAATCCATCGCCGACGTCTTGGAATCCGCCGGAATCGGCATCGTCACCTCGTGCCGCGAAGGCACCTGCGGCAGCTGCGAGACCGCGGTGTTGTCCGGCGACATCGAGCATCGGGACGAGCTGCTCACCGACGAGGAACGGGCGCGCGGCGACACCATGATGCTGTGCGTCTCGCGGGCCAGGTCGGGCCCGCTCGTCCTCGACCTCTGACCTGCCCGCTGCGACCGCGGTGGGTGTGCGGCGCGCTCGTCGCGACCGCTTCCTGTGAGAAACCGAGAGGAAAGAACCAAGGATGAGGAAAATCGTTGCGGTGGCCGCTGGTCTGGTCGCCGCAGTCGGGATCGCCGCCGGCTCGGCCGGTGCGCAGCCCGGCAGCGAGGACGCCGTCGACTTCACCGCCTACGCCACCGACACCCAGTCCATCGTCACGACCGATGCCGGTTCCATGGTCGTCGAGGACGGGCTGTTCAAGATCAAGGCCGCCAACGGCGCCGTGCTCACCGGCATGCCGCTGAAGTTCCGGGTCGATGACTTCGAGTTCCCGATCGTGGCCGACATCGCCGATCGCACCGCGACGCTGACCCCGCAGTTCGACATGGCGCACGCGGCCTACAAGCCGGTCGCCCTGCCGTTCGAGGACAAGGCCCCGTGGAAGAACGAATACGACCGTGAGCAGGCCGCCTGGTCCCGCATGACCAGCACCATCACCATGGGCGCCACCCTCGGCACCCTGATCGGCGGCATCGGCGGCGGCGCCGTGGGCTGCGTGCTCGGCGGCATCGCCGGCGCGACCGTCGCCTCGGCGGCGATCGTCGGTCTGTTCGGCGCGTTCATCCCGGCGGCGGCCATCGGCTGCCTCGGCGGCATCATCGCGATCGGCGCGCTGGGCACCATCGCGGGCCAGATCCTGGTCACCGCCCCGGTGGCGATCGGCGCCGCCATCCAGTACTTCTCCACTATCAACCAGCCTCCCGTCCAGGCGAAGTAGATAGCGGCGAAGAACCCGACGTCTCGTTCGTTGGGGGACACCCGACCCCGTCCGGCTGCACCGCCGGGCGGGGTCTTTCCCGTTCGGTGGGGGTCCGATCAGGGTGCGTCCCGAATTCGCCGCGGCGCACCGGCGCGCAGACGCCACCGGGGGTTCACCTCGGTGTGGCGCACGGACTCGGAAGCGCCGACCCGGTGGCCAGATCGCAGACGCCACTGGTGAATATCTGCAAGGGCGCGGTGACCAAGAGCACGAGAATCCCGATGACGTCGCCACGCTGGAGGAAGTACACGGCCGATTGGGCCGCTGCCGCCCCGGAATCCACCGCCGACGAGCCGGTTCCGGCCGCGACAGCGGTCGCCGGGGCGGAGCTGATCGGTTCGGCCGTCGCACCGGCCGCGGTGACGACGAGGGTCGCCGCCGCGACCGAGGCGGCGGCGAGGCGAAGGGGGGTACGCATCATTGCGCTCCTATGTTGAAGAATGTTGGTTCACATAATAGCTAGAGTGTGCGCTGTTGTACGCGAGATCGCGGAGCGACTTCCGCTGCCCGCGGGCGATATCTTGCCGTGGACTCGTCACTTCGGCTTCCGAATAGGTATCTTCAACTGCGGATTTGGTGTGCACAAGTTCATAAGGTGGCAGGGGAAGTCCTCCGGCCGCATCGGATCCGTCGAGTGGCGGTGGGCTCATGTGTTTATGAATGCTGCATCACTTAATGCGGCAGTTCCGCGTGCTCGTCGGGCTCGTCAGAGTGAGTGCGTGCAAGCGGAACCCGCGCTGTTCAGTTGAGGCGGCCGGGTCGTTCGTCGAGGATGGCGTGATGTCGGGTGTGAAGTTCGTGCGGCGGGTAGACGGGTTGACCTATGAGTTCGCCCGCGAGGGGGAGATGCATGGATTCCCGTCGTACAAGCGTGTCGACCTCGACATCTGGTGCCGGCGATTGCCCGGCTTCGGATGGGTGGTGTGCTCGGAGTCGGGTGAGGTGTCCAGCCGCCCGTTCGACGACGCGGGGCGAGGCGACCTGCCGCCCGAGGGCGTGTGGGTGAGCCGGAAGGGTGACCGTTCGTATGTGTACGACCTGATTCGCGACGACGGCGACGCCACACCGACGCTCCCGACACACGACTGGCATATCGAGGCCCGTGAGTACGCTCGCCACGAATCCCGCCGCGGACGCCGGTTCGCGTATCCGGAGCTCGATCCCGAGCGCACCGCTTTGGCCGTGATCGACATGGTGCCGCTCCACGTCTCCGGCAATGCCTACTGCCGGGCGATCGTGCCCAACATCAACCGCCTGGCCGACGCGTTGCGGATAGCGGGCGGAACCGTCGCGTGGGTGGTGCCCGCGACTGGGGAACCGGCCGAGCGAGCGATCGAGTTCTTCGGCCCGAAAATCGCCGAAACCTACAGCGACGCGGGGACTTCCGGACCGATACCCACTCGACTGTGGCCCGATCTGGCCACCCACGACGATGACCTGTTCGTCGACAAATCCGGGTTCAGCGCCTTCTTCCCTGGTCGTTGCGTCCTGCCGCAACTACTCGAACAGCGACACATAGATACCGTCCTGATCACGGGAACCGTCACCAACGTGTGCTGCGAGTCCTCGGCACGCGACGCCGCCACCCTCGACTTCCGAGTGATCATGGTCGCCGACGCCAACGCCGCCCGCCGCGACCGCGACCACAACGCCGCACTCCACACCATCTACAGATCATTCGGCGACGTTCGTCCGGTCTCGGATGTGCTCACCATGCTCGATATCGCGACCCAGATCTGATGGATTGTCATGGCCCGCCGACATACGCTCGGCAGTGTCGCGGCGCCGATGTTTTCGCTGGCTTACGTCCGGGCAACCGATCTGCCCGGACGTAAGCGGGACCCACTTCGTCCGCAGCCCGACCGTGTCCTCGCATTCAGACCTGGACCGTCGGCCGCTTCGGAAGAAGGAAGACGACAACGCCCGCTACGACAGCGATGACGAACGTCCCGAAGGACGCGACGGCAAAAGCGTGTCCTGCGGCGGCGACCCTCCCCGCTTCCGCCGGATGGAACGAGCCGAAGTAGACCGCTCCGATAACGGCGACGCCCAACGCGCCGCCACACTGCTGGGCCGTGGACAAGGCCCCTGACGCGACACCGGCCGACTCGGGCCGGACACGGCTCAGCACCGTGTTGAGCGCCTGCGTAATAACCAGTCCGCCACCGACACTCTGCAGAATCAGGGTGGGGATCACGAGCAGCGGAGTGATCCTAGGGCCGGACACCAGCAAGAGACCGGTCGCCAGGTAACCGGTCGCCAGTATGATCGCCCCGACCTCGAGGACCCGTCGTCCATACTTCGGAACCATCCGGCTCGCTACCATGCTGAACACGAAAAACGTTATGGCGGCGGGCGTGTAGACCAGACCCGCGCCGAGCGCCGACATGTCGAGGCCTTGCTGCATCGTTACCGACAAGGCCAGATAATACGAGTAGATCAGCGCATACAGGGCGAGCACGAGAACGATCCCGAGCGAGAACGAGCGCTGTTCGAACAATGTCAGCGGTACCAGCGGATCCCCGCCGCGTCGTTCCAGGCGCCGCTCGATCGCGACGAACAGGCCGAACGCGACCGCGCTGCCCGCGAAACAAGCCCAGACCCACCCTGGCCAACCCGCCTCCTGCCCCTGGATGAGCGGCAGCACCAAGAGGAACAGTGCCGTGCTGAGCACCAGGACGCCGGACATGTCCAGCTTGCGGTTGGCGGCCGAGCCTGTCTCCGGCACGAATCGCACGGCGAGCAGGAGCATGACGACTCCGATCGGCGCGTTCACCCAGAACACCAGGCGCCAGCCGGAGTCGAACAGGTTGGCGCCGATCAGCAGTCCGCCGATGACCTGTCCGCCGATGGTGGCCATGCCCATGACGATGCCGAGCACGCCGTAGACGCTGTGCCGCCTCGCCGCGGGCACCAGCACCGTGACGTACGCGAACACCTGGGGAACCATGAGGGCGGCTCCCAGACCCTGGATGACACGCGCGGCGATCAGGCTGCCCGCGTTCGGTGACAGCGCGCAAGCGACCGACGACAGCGTGAACAGGACCACCCCGAGAAGGAAGATCCGCTTGCGGCCGTACATGTCGGCCAGGCGCGTAGCGGTGATGATGAAGACCGCGTAACTCAGCTGATAGCCCGCCAGCACCCACTGGACATCGCCGTCGGACGCGTGCAGGTCCGCCGCGATCGAGGGGTCGGCGACCACGACGATGAACGAGTCGAGAACCGCCATGAACAGGGCGGTCAGAAGAATCGATACCGTCATCCACGGAATCGCGTCCGCTTCCGCTACTGCTACCGGCCGGCCGGCTGCTTGCTGACTACTTGCCACGATGAGAGACCTCTTCATTTGTCGGTGCCAAGGGATTCGGCCAGCTTCTTGACCACCTCGGCCGCCATGACAGCCTGACCCGAGGTCGAGAAGTGGATACCGTCCGCGCTGAGCAGGTTGTCGCGGTCGTTGATCGGGTGGTCCCACATGTCCACCACGAGGGCTCCGTATTCCGACGCCAACCCCCGCACGATCTCGTTGACCGTCGCGATCCGCTCCGGCCAGTCCGGGAAGACCGGGACGACGTACGCCTTGCCGAGCGTGAAAGTGGTCAGCAGGGCGCCGGTTCCCTTCGCCAGGTCGTACATCTGCCGCAGCGTTCGCTCTATCTCGCCGAAGTCCGGCCTGCGCCGCGCGATGTCATTGGCCCCGCAGGGCAGGTGGAGCAAATCAGGGGAGAACTCGAGCATGCGGGCCGCCTGCTTCTCGAGCGTCTGGGCGGTTGTCGCCCCGATCTCGGAGACGTTGAGGTAATCCAGATCCGGTCGCACTGCCCGCAAGACATCGGCAACCCGGTCCGACCAGCCCTGATCTCGGTAGCCCGGGGTGGGATCGCCGGTTCCCGCCGAAAGACTGTCGCCGACAACGGCATACCTGCCCCACGGGGCCTCAGCCAGCAATGCCACGGCATCCCCCTGGTCCAGGCAGAACGGATCGGTCTCCTCGGTGAGGACGTTGTGCTCCATGCGGGAGAATATACGGTCGACCGTATTCTTTTATCAAGCCGTCTCCGTACCGGCGCGCGGTCACGGTTGCAGATACAAGCGCTCGTTCGGCAGGCGCGGATAGGTAGAGGTATCGCGCAGATCGACGGTCACATCGTCGGCGTAGCGGTGGATCTGGTGCTCGTGCACGAAAACCAAAGCCGCCGAGAGGCATACGGTGAAGTCGAACCGCATCCCCCGCAGCGAGATCATCAGGTGGACGTCCGGCTCGTGCGGTCGCGGCGAGCGGTTCGTAGCCCGGGTCGGGTGGGCCGAATCGTCGGCCGCGGTGGATGTCGGCCGGTTGCCGATGACGCGGCCGCCGACCATAGGACAGTGCTCGTGCGAGCCGACGTCGGCATCGACTATCCCACCGGCGACCAGGACGCTGACGCGGCAGTGAGGTTCGGGGCAGGCGACCGACATGAGCCTCGGAGCGCTGGCGCGGAACACCGCTGCGGCGCACTCCGACAGCGATACCGAGGGGTGTTGCGGCTGGGCTGCGTCAGCCTGCATAGGCGACCTTTCAGAGAGTCATTGCGGACGTGATCTCGGTGCGACGAAAAGCTTCGGCGGCCAGAACCATGCTGGCGACGAGTCGGTTTCGGCACACCGATGTGGAGACCCGCTTATGCGGAGTCCCTGGATGCCCCGACGTTTGCGCTCCTTCCCGAGAGGAGCGCAGCGTACGAGAGGCGGTCAGTTCCGTTCAGATACCGCCGACGTGCTGGCCGATGAGTGCGGGTATCAGCAGATCCAGCAAGGTGATCTCGTCAGCGGCTGAGGTGTTCTCGATGATCGGATCGAGCACCGCGGCGGCATACAGCCGCCCGGTGTGGGGCGCTGTGGCGGTGCGGGCGCTGGTGATCAGAACATAGATCACCTTCGCCATCACATGGGCGCGGGCGGCCTCGGTCATCCCGTCACGTACCGCATCCGCGGTGGAGGTCACCAGCGTGCCGATCACCTCGGTGAGTACATCGAGTTCGGCGGCGGAGCGCTCGGCCTCCTGATCGCCGCTCACCGGGAGAGCCGCGGTGGTCGATCCGGCACGAGAACCCGACTCGCGGCGCTGATGTCGTCAGGCATGTGCCACCCCACCCGCTGACGTCGCCGCGTGTGCTCAGCGGCGCATCCCCGTATCGCTTCGACCACGATCCGGCCGGTGGGCCGGTAGGCGTCGCACGGCGAGTGCACCCATGCCCGGAACAGGCCGGGACGCTGACCGGGACCGGGCAACGCGATGGTTCCACCGCTCACAATGGACACACTGAACCGCGACATCTCCGCGAACAACCGAATGTCCTCGGGCAGGTCGGGACCGGTCAAAAATGTCCAGCGCTGGGACCGAGGATGCGTCAACACCGGCCCACCCCGGTGACCAGCGCGGTGCATCCAAGCTTTGACTTCCGAACCGATGAACGCGGGCATCATCAACCCGCACACCCGACCTACCCGTAGGACGATGCGCCCTAAATGAGGCGGATCCACCTCGGCAGGCAAGTCACACACTTCGCGGTAGAAGTGGCACACCGCCAACGGCGTATCCCCGAACCGATCCGGCGCATACACAAGCGTCTCCCCTCGCTCGAACGATTGGTGTGCACCCGACGCCGAGGCCGAACCGCCAACTGCGCATCGGGCAGTCGACTGGGCCGGATCAACCCGGCGGCACCCGGTGTCGGGGCTGAATCGAGGGTCACGCATCGAGCCGCGCCCGTGCAGTGGCACTAGGGAGTGGCATTGTGCCCGGGGTCACTATGCGGCGGCGACTCGCTGGCTCGTAATAGTGGCATCGGTAGTGGCAGATGGAGTCTTAGGTGCTGTAAATCCTTCCGCGCGATGTGGAACCAGGAGATGATCGGCCTATGGGTGTGGGCGAGTTGATCCGCGAACTCCGGAAAGCCCGGGGATGGTCGCAGGGCCGGCTGGCGGACGAGTTGGCGGCTCATTCGGGGGCGAATATTTCTCGGGAATACATCTCGAGGCGTTGGGAGAACGGAGACACGGTGCCCAGCCGGTATTGGCTACGCCACCTATCGGCGGTGCTGGACGTGCCTCTGGCTGTTTTCGAGGACGATGGCATGAACAGACGAAAGTTCCTGGCTCAGGTGGCAGCGACCAGCATCGCGCCGATAGTGGCATCCGATCTGCTGGCAGCCGGTTTCTCGGCACGGCTGGATCACGCCGGGCCCAGTATCGAGGCATGGCAGGAAAAGCTCAGCGCTTACGGTACCGATTACATGTCACTCGGTGCGGCGGACATTCAGCGGCGCTTGGCCATCGACCTGGCGATACTGCAACAGCAGTTGGACAGTCCGCAGATGTGGGGAGCGGCCGCCCGGCTGATGACGCTGTACGCGAAGACGTTTCCGGGATCGGACGGCACCAAGGCGGTCACCTGGTACCGGATGGCCGCCGAGGCAGCGGACCGTTCCGAGGATGAGCAGACCCGAGTGTGGGTGCGTGGGCGGGCGGCCATAGCGCTCGGCTACGAGGGTGCGGCATTAGGAGTCGCCGATCTTTTCGCCGACCAGGCGCTCGCGCTGTCGGGCAAGCCGAGCTTGGGTCGTCTCAACGCGATCATGGGCAAGGCGCACGCCGCAGTGCTGCGCGGCGATGGCGAGACGGGGCGCGCCCTTGTCGAAGAGGGACGCCGGGTGTTCGACAAGTCCGGGTCCTACGAGCAGACCTCCGACTACGCCGTTCCGTGGTGGCGCATGAATGTGTTCCTGTCCCTGCTCGCGGCGCGCCTCGGCGATGAGAAATTGGCGGTCGCCGCACAAGAGCAGGCCCGAAGGGAACTTCCGGCCGAGTTGCCGCGCTTCGCAACGCATCTGGAGATGCACCGCGGTCTGATGCTGGTCAGAGCAGGTGATCGAACCGAAGGAATTCGGACCGCACGCAGCGCGATGGACGCCCTTCCGCCCGAGAAACATTCCCTGACCCTGCGGATGCTGATGGACGAGATCGCCGGGTCGAGCAATGATGCAGTCTGAACCTACGCACAGGGAGCGCTCCGCGTGCTCTCGACGTGTCGCTTTCCGTTCGTAGGTTGCCATTGATGAAGCGGCACTTTCGGGAGAATCCGAAAGTGCCGCCTCAACTGACGACCGTGGTCGTGAGTGCCTACGAGCAGTCGACCTGGTTTGTCCGACCGTACTTATCGCTCAGGATATATCCTGCGCCGTTGCCTCGTTCGCCTTCGATCTTCCACTGCTGGCCGTGGATATCGACTTTCTGGCCGTAGTGATACCCGTGGCCGCATACCGCGTCACGCCAGACGTCGGCCTGGGCTGGTCCGGCGATCACGACGGAGCCGATGCCTACCGCGACGGCGACGATGCCCATGCGAAATACTGATTTCATTACCCCCACCTCGAATGCGTTGTCGGAACTTGATCTTCGACGGCCGCGAGACCCAACATAGCACAGCCGAACGCAATGCCGCATCAGCGTTGGTCGTGGCCTCCGCACGTATTCGCTCTATCGTCCGTGGCCCGCGGTGAGGAGGTGGGCGGGTCCATCATTCGTAGGTGGGGCGATGGGCTGGCGTCACCGCCGTCGTCGAGGTGTCGACGTGCTCGCGCCGTATTGGCCCACCAGCGCGATGCCGACTCCGATCATGAAGACCACGAATCCGTTTGTGGCATCGTTCATGTGCCCTGGTGTGTGCTGAGCAATCGCGATTCCGGCGATCGCCCAGCCGATCACTCCGACAGTTGTGCCGATCCAGATCAGGACTCTGCTCCACAGAGGTGCCCCCGACAGATCCCCTGGGGCCGGGGAATCGTAGGTGGTGTTATGGATGTCGTCTCCAGCGGTCATGCCGTCCCCGCCGGTGACGATCCGGCTGCCGTGGGTCGCGGTGTTGATGATGGTCCGGCCGTTCATCCTGTCCAGTTGGTCTCGGAGTTCGGCGAGTTCGCGGGCGAATTCCGCGTCGGCGGATGCCGCGCGTTCGATCTCGTCGGCGAGTTGGCGGCGTGCTGCCATGCTCGTCGGGTTTCGGTCGAGGTCGTCGAGCGCGCGCCGTCCCAGCCTGCGTGTGACCATGCCGGTCAGCGCGGTCAGTCCTTGATCCAGTGATCGGTCCACGGCCCGTCCGCCCGCCGCCCCCAGTGCCGCGGCCACATATGCGGCAACGACCATTCCGTCGATCATGTCGGTCTCCTCCACAGCCGCCCCGGCAGCATAACCATCTCATCGAACGAGCCACCGGCGTTGTTTCACACATTCCGACTGAAAAATTCATCTCACTGATTTCTGGTACGACCCCGAGGTAGCGGTCTGCATGCCAGGAGTTGGGCATGATCGCGCGGGTGGATATCGAAAACCCATAAACCGCAGCATGTTTTGATCCGACGTGCGGAAGAGGTCTTGATCCAGCTGTTTTCCAGTAAACCGCCGCACATCCGACAAGCTCTGAATTCTCCTGCGGATCTCACTCGTCGGGGTGACGACCTGGCTGTACCACCGCAAGGCGACCGAGCGGGCGAACTGCTTCCGACCTACCGGCGGCGTCGAGGTGTCGACGTTCTCGCGCCGAGCTCGGCGAAGGTCATGAGGACACCGCCGATGAGGAAGAACGGCAGCAAGTTGAATTGCCCCGACACCGACGCGCCTCGGGACATGCCGATCAGGCCACCGACGAAGCCGATACCGACGAACACCAAGCCGATCCACAACAGTGCCTTCGTCCAGACCGGAGCTCGGGACAGATCCTCATCCGACGCGATGTCGTATGTGGTGTTGTGAATGCTGCCACCAGCCGTGATGCCTTTGCTGCCGGTGACGATCCGGCTGCCGTGGGTCGCGGTGTTGATCACGGTTCCGCCGTTCAGCCTGCCGAGCGTGGCTTGCAGGGCGGCGAGTTCGCGGGCGAATTCCGTGTCGGCGGCTGCCGCGCGTTCGATCTCGGCGGCGAGTTGGCGGCGTGCTGCCATGCTGTGCGGGTTCTGGTCGAGGTCATCTAGTGCGCGTCGTCCGAGCCCGCGCGTGACCACACCGGTGAGCGCGGTCAATCCTTGATCCACCGATCGGTCCACGGGCCGTCCGCCCGTTGCCCCCAGTGCCACAGCCAGGTGAGTGGCAACGGCCATTCCGTCGATCATGTCAGCTTCCTCCGCAGCCGCCCCGGCAACATAATCGTCTCATCGAACGAACCACCTGTGGTGTTTCAAAATTCCGCCCCCAAAGTCGTTCGTAAGCAAAGCTAACGCGCTTGGTACCTGCGGCCGAAGCGTGGAAAATCCAACAGCGGCAAAACCGGAGGCGACTAGTGCTCCGCCTGATGTTGCTCCTTCTGCATTCAGTGGGTAGTACCGGGATGGCGTCCCTCAGTCGAGACAGAACTCGTTGCCCTCGATGTCTTGCATCACGATGCACGACTCGTTGTGGTCATCGGCGGAAAGTAGCCGCACGCGTATCGCGCCGAAGGCGATAAGTCGTGCGCACTCGGCTTCGAGTGTGGCGAGGCGCTGTTCACCCACGAGGCCGGTGCCGACCCGCACATCGAGATGCACTCGATTCTTGACGACCTTCCCTTCGGGAACGCGCTGGAAGTACAGCCGCGGGCCCACTCCCGAGGGATCGACGCAGGCGAACGACGAACCCTGAAGCTGAGGCGGCCGCGAGCGATCGAAATCCTCCCACGTAGCGAACCCCTCTGGTGGCGGCGGCACAACGTAGCCCAACACCTCGCACCAGAAGCGAGCGACGCGCTCGGGTTCTGCGCAGTCGAAGGTGACTTGGACCTGCTTGACCGATGCCATCGGTCCACCATAAGGGCGTATCCCTTGTCCACGCCTTCCGCAGATGTCTCGCGGTCGCTTGCGCGACAACGAAACTCGCGCACAGAACCACGTCGGCGTCGGCGACGCCCAGCGCGCCCGCGGTACCCGCGGTGGTCTTCATCACCAGGGTGCGGCCTCGCAGATCCTGTGAGCTGAGCTGTCGGGGCGAGTTCGACAGATCGAACCCCGGCGCTGGTGCGCCGTCACGCACAGCGAGCCAATCCGGGTGGCGCGCCTTCAGTTCCAATGCCGCGTAATCGGTGTCGGCGAAGACGATCCGGTCGGCGGAACCCGCAAGGGCGTACGCCGCGGTGGTGAACGCGCGCATCACATCGATGACGACAGCCACTCGCGGCACGGCACTCAACTGCGCCAGGCCGGTGAAAGTGAAACGCACTCACACATCGTGCATGAGAAGGATCGGTCACCGACGTGAGCGCGCGTTGGGGACGACGTAACGCGTCATCGGCTGCCGGTAAACCGGTGGCGAATGGGTGGGCGAGCCTCGTAGCTTGTCCGTTCGTGACCGACGATCGGAAGACGGACCCGAATCGACACGACCTCGGCCGAGTGTTCAACGAGGTGCCGCAGCTCTATGACCGAGTCAGGCCGGGATACCCTGACGAGCTGTTCGCGGACCTCTGCGACATCACCGGCGTGACCGAAAGGTCGGCGGTGCTGGAGGTGGGCTGCGGTACCGGTCAGGCGACGCGCTCGCTGGCAGCGCTCGGCTGCTCGGTGACCGCCATCGAGCCGGGCCCGGACATGGCCGCATTCGCTCGGCGGCGGATCGCTGGTTTGCACAACATCGAAGTCGAGACGTCGACGTTCGAGGAGTGGGACGACCGTGGCCGACGCTTCGACGCCCTCGTGGCCGCGTCGTCGTGGCATTGGGTGGACCCGTTGATCGGCTGGCAGCGAGCCCACGACGTGCTCTGTCCCGGAGGCTGGATGGCGCTGCTCGGCAACGTCGTCGTCCGCAGGCCGGGCGAGCCGGAGGTCTACGCCGAGACCGCCGATCTGCACGAGCGGTTCTGCCCCGGCAACCCCGGCTGGGGTCATCCGCCATTGGAGGATGACGTGCGCGCCACCGGCGAGGGTTGGGGCCTGGTGCAGGATCCCGGAGCATTGTTCGGCCCGACGATCGTGCGTTGGTACCCAACCGTTCAGTGGTTCGACGGGGACGGCTTCGCCGATCTCCTTCGCTCGACGTCGCTGTATCGCAGGCTTGCCCGCGACGTCCGTGAGCCCCTGCTCGATGCCGTCGCCGAGCGCATCCGTACACGGATGGGCGACCGGGCATCGCGCCGTTATCTGAGTGTCCTGCGTGTCGGACAGCGCCTCGAGTGAGGTCGAGGACCGATCGGGGGCGGTCCGGCCGGGGATGGCGCAATGCCGAGGCCGACTTATTGGATCGCTTGGACGTCAGTGCGATTCGGCGACATCGAGCAGTATGCGCAGCAGATCTTCGGGAGCGTCGCGCATCAGGTTGTGCCCGCCGTCGAGCGCGTGAGTCGTCCACCCGGCGTCGTCCCGCAATCGCTGGTAGGTGGCGGTGAACGGTGAGGGTGTTTCCCATCCGGCCGCGTAGACGTAATCCCTGCGCCGGATATGGCCGAGATCCCCGGTGAGCGTGAGTGGTTGGAGAACCGACGCGAGCGGGTGCGCTGTGGCTCGCGGATCGAAGAAGGGCAGCGGGCGGACCGCGTCGCCGGTGTCGACCACGTCGAGGTACCACCGCCGCTCTTCGTCGGAAACCAGTGTGAAGCAAGAGTCCCCGTGCCCGGGGACCACGGCGTCGAGGTACACAAGCGCGCCCACCCGGGCCGCCGCGCGATCGGCGGCGCCGGTGATCACCATGCCGCCGTAGCTGTGTCCCACCAGGACGGCGTCGGTGACGTTCTCGGCCGCCAGCGCGGCGGTGACGTCCTGGATGTGAGTGTCCAGATTCACGCCGTGGCGCAGATGCACGCGCTCACCGACTCCGGTGAGGGTCAGCGGAAGCACGCGATGGCCGCGCGTACGCAGCTGCTCGGTGAGCTGCTCGAAGCACCAGCCGCCGTGGCACATGCCGGGGATCAGGACGAAAGTCGTCATTGTCGTTCTCCTTCTGGTCGGGGGAGCGAGGGGGTGGGATGGCGGCACTCGCCGACGCGGCGACGCATGCGATCGCTGTGAACCCGAGTGCGGAGTTGGTCGACGTGTGATCCGCGAGAGTCCCGGCGATCCACGGCCCTGCGGTTTGCCCGACGGCGAACACCGTCGTGAAGGCCGCCAGCGTCGCGGTCCAATCGACCGGTGCGGTGTTGTTCTTGACCGAGGCCGTGACCGCCGCGGGGACACTCATGAAGGTCGCCCCGTAGACGACGGTGGAGGCGAGCAGGACCGGCGGTGCGGGAGTGACCAGCGCCAGTGCCGCGCCCGCACCCAAGACGGCGAGCAGGACGCACAGCGCTCTGCTTCCGGGCCAGCGGCTGATGGGGCGGCTCCACAGAACAGGTGCCGCGATGACGGCGAGTCCCATCGCGGTCCAGGCCGACATCACCTCGAGCGTCGAGGCGTGCCGATCGGCCAGGTAGGCGGACAGGAAAGTGATGTAGGTGATGTATCCACCCGCGAACAGCAGATACGCGAGCGCTGTCGGCCACAGTGGCCGCAAGTGCGCGTGTCCGGCCACTTTCGGAGCCGGTGAGTCGACGCGGGTGGCGGTCCAACTCGTCAGGGCCGCAAGGCCTGCGGCGATACCCAGGCCGACCCACGCCATCCGCCAGTGATCCCCCGCCAGCGGTACGGTTGTGCCGCTGAGCACTATGCCGACCCCGGTGCCCGCGAAGTAGACGGCGATGGGCGTGCCGGATGACGCGTGCGTGGCGATATGCGAGGCGATGACGCCGCCGGTGATGAAGACGACCGCACCCGCCGCCCCGGCCACGGCTCTGGTCGCGAGCAGGAAGAGATGGTCATTGCCGACGGCGGTGGACGTCAACGCCGTTGCGGTCAGCGTCATCCCGGTGCGGAACGCGGCTGCCGTGCCAAGGCGGCGAACCACTGCGGGTGTCGCCACGGCGCCGACGAGATAGCCCAGTCCGTTTGCGGTGCTGAGCATTCCGGCATCGGCCAGGTTCCAGCCGAGATCGCTTCGCATGGCGGGTAACAGCAAGCCGTATGCGAACCGTCCGAAACCCAATGCCGACGCGGTGCCGAGGGCGAGGCGCGCGGCTTGCCATATCGGGGTCATGAACGCGGGCCTTCCAAGGTCGAACCGATCGGTACGACCTTGGATGCTAGCAGATGATCGAACCAGCCGTTACCATCTATGTATGCCCGTGGCCAAAGGCTCGACGATAGACCCGGCGCGCACCCGCGCCGCCATCCTCGAAGCGGCGGAACCGCTGCTGTACGAGCGCGGCCTCGACGGAATCGGTGTAGCCGAACTGTGCGCGCGGCTCGGGGTGTCCAAGGAGACCCTGTATCGCCACTTCGGCACCAAAGACGGGCTCGTGCGAGCGATGCTGGAGTCGCGCAGCGAAAAGGTGGGTGGGTGGCTGGCGAGTGCGGTGGAGTCGGCCGGCGACGACCCCGCCGAGCAGTTGGCCGCGGTCTTCGACGCGCTCGGCGAGTGGTACGCACAACCGGCCTTTCGCGGCTGCGCCATGGTGAACGCGTCGGCCCAGCACTACGACGACGAGGTGCGGACCATCACCGCGCGGCACCTGCAGCGCTATCTCGATCTCTTCACCGGCATCGCCGCCCGCGCCGGAGCAGAGGATCCCGCCGTGCTGGGCCGTCAGCTGCTCATGCTGGTGGAGGGCGCGACCGTCGTCGCGGCGATGCACGGCCCGGCCGGTGTCGGCGGGCATGCTCGCGCGGCCGCGGCGGCCCTGCTCACCGCGGCCATTTGACCGGGCTTCGATCCCCGCATCCGATCGCGGGAACTCGTATGACTCGGTCGTCCCTGGGAACCGGCGAATGCGGCGGGGCGGGGATGTCGCCGTGCCGGGTCGGGATCGCGACCTATTTCGGCACGGCAACGGGTTTCGTCGCGCCGCGGTCATGAGGCCGACGAAGTAGCCGTTTGTCTCTCCTCGAGCGGGGCCGGGTCAGTCCGGGACGACGACGGCACGGGTGCGCCCTTGATGCGCCCAGGCCTCGGCGACGCGGCTGAGTGGGTAGTCGGTGTACGGCGCGTCGAAGGTGCCGTCGGCGAACCTGGCGAGGACCTCGGGCAGCTCGGCGATCATCGCGGCCTTCGAAACCGAGCCCGCGCCGCTGCCGCTGATCCGGATCCGTCTGCTGCGCAAAAGAGCCGCGGGCAACGCCGCGTCGGCTCCGGCGAGCGAGCCGATCTGCACGTAGTCGATCGCCGTGCCGTCGTCGTCCATGCCGCCCTTCGCCAGTGCGGCGAAGGTGGCCTCGGCGACGGGACCCCACACGAAGTCGAGCACCAGCGTGGGCTGCGCCTCGGCGACAACGGCGGCGAAGGTGGCCGCCCCGGCGTCGGGTGTGGCGGCCGCGAGCGGAACGGTGACGGCGCCGAGGCCTCGCAGTCGTTCCAGCGCCTCGTGATCGCGCCCGGCCGCGATGACCTGTTTCGCGCCGAGAGACATCGCCGCTCGCACGGCCAGGCTGCCCGACATGCCGGTGGCCCCGAGTACCAGCACGGTGCCGAGTTCGCCTGTCTTCTTGCGGTGGGTGGTCAAGGGCATCCAGCCCGACAAGGCGGGGTTCACGCCGGCGGCGGTCGCGAGCGGATCGGCCCCGGCGGGCAGCTCCACCTCGAACGGGGTGACCAGCCATTCGGCCATCGTTCCCCACGGCGACCGGGCGAGGCCCGTGTAGACCAGCCGCCCGTCGTCGGTCCGGGCCACGGCGTCGACGCCCGGCACGAGGGGGTAGGCATGGTCACTGCCGTAATGCCGGCCGGATGCCAGCCCGCGGACGACGTGGTGCAGGCCCGCGCCGACGAGTCTCAGCGGCGCCCGGCCCGGCCGCTGTTCCGGGTCGGGGAAGTCCGCGCAGACCGGTGTCGCTCCTGCGGTGTCGACGACTGCAGCACGCATGACAAGCTCCTTAACTAAGTTAGATAAACCGCATCACCCACCTTTCCTGAACTTTGTTAAGGTGTCAACCGTGGCAAAGGGCATCACCCGGGAACGGATCGTGGCGGCGGCACTCGAGCTGCTCGACGAGAAGGGCATGGATGCGCTCACCGTCCGCGCGCTCGCTTCCCGGCTCCAGGTGAAGGCCCCAGCGCTGTACTGGCACGTCCGCGACAAGCAGGAACTGCTCGACGAGATGAGCACGTTCGTGATGCGCCGCGTCACCGACGCTCTCTCGGCGATCGCTTCCGGCGCCGACTGGCGCGACGACGTCGCCGCTTATGCCCGCGTCTTGCGCGCGGAATACCTGCGCCACCGGGACGGCGCGCGCATCTTCAGCGGCACGCGCTTCTCCGACCCCGAAGTGGTGCGGGCGAAGGAATCCTGGCTCGTGCGCTTGACCGCGGCTGGGTTCGCACTGGCGGAGGCGGACGATGCGCTCGACCTGGTCACCGCGTACGTCGTCGGCTTCGTTATCGAGGAACAGGAGCGCAGCCAGTCGGCCGACGTCGAGCCGGCGCGGTACTCGCTCGCCGAACGTGATGAGTGGCTGGGTGAAGGCGCCGAACTGGTCAAGGCCGCCGGGCACCTCCGCGACGACGGTGACAGCAGGTTCGAACGGCAACTCGGCGTCGTCCTCGACGGGCTCGCGGCCCGACTGCGCTGACGGCCCCGGCCGGATCGCCACGCCGTGGCGGTAGGCGTGGACGCTGTCGCCCGACGCCGATTCGTGCTATCGAGAATCCATGACGCCGACGCGCTCTTCCTACGATGTCGTGATCGTCGGTGGCGGGCACAACGGGTTGGTGGCCGCCGCGTATCTGGCTCGGGCCGGGCGGTCGGTGCTGGTGCTCGAACGGCAGCCGCATACCGGCGGGGCGGCGGTATCGGAGCGGGTGTTCGCGGGCGTCGACGCGCGGTTGTCGCGGTACTCGTATTTGGTGAGCCTGTTGCCGTGGTCGATCGTGACGGACTTGGGCTTGCGGTTCGAGACGCGGCGGCGGGAGGTCTCGTCCTACACGCCGGTACGGGAGGGCGGTCTGCTGGTCTCGTCGGCGCAGGCCAGGACGGAGGCGAGTTTCACGCGGCTGACCGGCTCGGATACGGAATTCCGCGCATGGCAGCGGTTCTACGCGACCACGGGGGAGTTGGCCCGGCGGGTCTTTCCGACGCTGACCATGCCACTGGTGTCGAAGGAGGCGTTACGGCACATCGTGGACGACGCGGCCACCTGGGAGGCGCTGTTCGAGCGGCCGCTCGGTGAGACGATCGAGTCGACCTTCGCCGACGACACGGTGCGCGGCGTGGTGCTCACCGATGCGCTGATCGGCACGTTCACCCATGCGCACGATCCGTCGCTGCGGCAGAATCGCTGCTTCCTGTACCACGTGATCGGCGGCGGCACCGGCGACTGGGACGTGCCGATCGGCGGCATGGGCGCGCTCACCGACGCACTGGCCACGGCCGCGCGCGAAGCGGGCGCGGAGATCGTCACCGACTGCGCGGTGACGAGCATCGAAACCGACGGCGACACAGCGGAAGTCGGATACGAAGAAGGGAAGATCGGCGCGCGCCACGTCCTGGCGAACGTCGCGCCGTATACGCTCGCCGGGCTGCTCGGCGAGCCGCTGCCACCGAAGCCCGAGGGTGCGCAGTTGAAGATCAATATGCTGCTGCGCCGCCTCCCGCGATTGCGCGACGCCGAAGTCGAGCCACGGGAAGCATTCGCCGGTACTTTCCACATCGGCGAGTCGTACGCCCAACTCGACCGCGCCTACGGCGAGGCCGCGATCGGCCGCATTCCGTCCGCGCCGCCCGCCGAAATCTATTGCCACACATTGACCGATCCGACGATCCTGGCACCGGACCTGGCTGAGCAGGGTGTACACACGCTCACCCTGTTCGGACTGCACGCTCGCGCGAAACTCTTCGCCGCCGACCACGCGTCGGCGAAAGAAGAGTTCGTGAAAGCGACCTTGGCGCAACTCGATTCGGTGCTCGCCGAACCGATCGCGGACTGCTTGGCGAGAGACGAGAACGGCGCGCCCTGCCTGGAGGCGAAGACGCCGATCGAACTCGAGGGTGAGGTCGGCCTGCCCGGTGGACACATCTTCCACCGGGACCTGGCCTTCCCCTACCTCCCCGAGGACGCCGACCCGGCCGACCCCGGCGCCCGGTGGGGCGTGGCGACCGGCCACCGCAACGTGTTCCTGTGCGGTGCGGGCGCCATCCGGGGTGGCGGCGTCAGCGGCATTCCCGGGCACAATGCCGCGATGGCCGTGCTGAACGCCGGTCAGGCGGGCTGACCCCGCAGCGCGATCTTGGCGGCGCGGCCCGGCGTCTCGGTGGCGACGGCGGCGTCCGCCGCGGCCTCGAGCGGGTAGGCGGCTTCGATGTCCAGCCGCAGCTCACCGCGAGCGGCGAGATCGATCAGTTCGCTGATCAGCCGTCCGCGCTGGTCCGCGCCGATCTCCTCGATCCGCTTGGAGCCCCAGAAGCCCTTGACCACGGCCTGGCCGAAGATGAGACTGCCCGGATCGAGCGTCAGCGGCTTGCCCGAGAGCGCGCCGAAGGAGATCAGCTGACCGCCGGGCGCGAGCAACGCCAGTTCGTCGGCCGCGGCGCGACCGCCCACTTGATCGACGGCCCGGACGATCGGCGCACCGGAGGTGGCGGCGTCCACCTGGTCACGCCAGCCCTCGCTCTCGGTGTCGAGCACCGGCTCGTAGCCGAGTTCCCGCAGCGCCGCGACGGAGCCGGGGCCGCGCACGAGATTCAGCACGCGCAGACCGCGCTGCCGGGCGAAGACGTTGACGAGCCTGCCGACCGCGCCGTTGGCGGCGTTGATCGCCAGCCACTCGCCGGACCGCATCCCGAGGTCCTCGATGAGCATCAGCGCGCTCAACGGCATGGCCAGCAGTTGGGCCGCGGTCTCGTCGGAGACCGTGTCGGGCAACGGGATGACCTGGCGGGCCGGGACCACGAAGTAGTCGGCCCACACATTGATCGCACCGGACACCGTCACGCGCCGTCCGACCGACATGTCGGTGACGCCGGGACCCACCGCGTCTACCCGCGCGACCGCCTCGCTACCCGGGATGGCGGGCAGCTCGGGCCGGTAGCCGTACACGCCACGCACGATGGCCAGATCGTGATTGTGGATCGGTGACAGGATCAGCGCGAGTCGCACTTCGCCCGGTCCGGGCTCGGGGACCGGGCGTTCGGCGGTGGTCAGTACATCCTTCGGTTCACCGAACCGTTCGATGACTACGGCACGCATATCCGCTCCTTCTCGATCAGTCCTCGGCTACGAGGACCTGGACGTCGATGTTGCCGCGGGTCGCGTTGGAATACGGGCAGACCTGGTGTGCTTTGTCAGCGAGCGCTTGCGCGTCCTCCCTGGACAGATGGGGGAGCGATACCTCCAGGGTAACCGCAAGGCCGAAGCCGCCTGCGTCGTTCGGCCCGATCCCGACCTTGGCGCCGACCGCGGAGTCGTCGATGTTCGCCTTCACCTGCTTGCCGACCAGACGCAGCGCCGAATGGAAGCAGGCCGCGTACCCGGCCGCGAACAGCTGCTCGGGATTGGTGCCCTCGCCGTCGCCGCCCATTTCCTTGGGAGCCGACAGATTCAGGTCGAGCTTGCCGTCGGTGGTGCGTGCGCGGCCGTTGCGTCCGTCGCCGCTGGCCAGGGCCTCGGCGGTGTAGAGGATCGGCATGTCTATTCTCCTTCGTTCAGCTGAGATTTCAGCGAATCGGTCAGTCGGCGCAGGATGTCGCGCAATGCGGCGATGTCGTCCATGGACAAGCCGCTGGCCTCGCCCATCTGGGCCGGGATGTCGCCCGCCTCGGCGCGCAGGGCGCGTCCTCGGTCGGTGAGCCGGATGTCGACGCGGCGTTCGTCGGACGCCGACCGCCGCCGCTCCACGAGGCCCCCGGCCTCCAGCCGCTTGAGCAGCGGGGAAAGCGTGCCGGAATCCAGGTCGAGCGCATGGCAGACGTCGCCGACGCTGCGTTCGTCGCGCTCCCACAGCGCGAGCATCACCAGGTACTGCGGGTAGGTGAGCCCGAGCCGTTCCAGCTTCGGGCGGTAGACCGCGGTCATCGCCCGGGACGCCGCGTAGAGCGGGAAGCAGAGCTGCTCGTCGAGGGTGAGGTGATCGGTCATGAGCAATAATGTAGTGAGCAATTCAGTTGTGCACAACATAAGTGTTCGTGGTGCTCGTCACACCACGGCCGCGGGCGAGGCTCAGCGGGCCGGGAAGCGAAGGGCGCGGTCGTCACCGCTGACCGGTTCGCCCCGGCCGTCGGTGTTGGAGGTGGTGAGCCACAACGCTCCGTCCGGCGCGACCGCCACCGTGCGCAACCGGCCGTACCGGTCGCGCAATTCGGCACGGGGTGCACCGGTGCGGCCGTCCGCGAGCGGCACGGTCCACAGCCGACGGCCGCGCAGCGCGGCGACGTACAGGGTGTCCCCGGCGATGGCGATCCCCGACGGTGAGGCTTCCGCGGTGGTCCAGGTCAGCAGCGGATCGGTGAAGCCGCGGTCGGCGCCGCCCGACCCCTCGACCTCGGGCCAGCCGTAGTTGTGGCCGGGCTCGATCAGATTGATCTCGTCGAACCGGTCTTGCCCGAATTCCGCCGCGAACAACCGCCCGTCGCGGTCCCATGCCAGACCCTGCACGTTGCGGTGGCCGAGACTGTAGACCGGCGAGCCGGGATACGGATTGCCCGGAGCCGGGCGGCCTTCGGGCGTCACGCGGAGGATCTTCCCGCTGAGACTCGCCGGATCCTGCGATCGTCCGGATTGCCCGGCGTCGCCGGTCCCGGCGTAGAGCATGCCGTCCGGCCCGAACGCGATTCGCCCGCCGTTGTGATTACCGGCCTTCGCGATCCCGGCCACCAGCACCTCCGGTGGGCCGTCGAGCCGGAACCGGACGATCCGGTTGTCCGTATCGGCGGTGAAATAGGCATAGACATAACGACTTTCGGCGTAGTCCGGCGCGACGGCGAGCCCCAGCAGTCCGCCTTCGCCCCGGGCGGTCACGCCCGGCACCTGATACACCTGTTGCGGCGCACCGCCGGTACCGATGCGCAGGATCCGTCCGGAGTCCCGCTCGGCCACCAGTGCCGCGCCGTCGGGTAGGAAGGCCAGCCCCCACGGCACGTCGAGGTTCCCGGCGATTTCCTCGGCGGCGTCGAGGTCGGGTCGTTCGGCGGGATTGCTCGGCGCGGCGGTGCGCGTCGCCGGAGGCGTGCTCCTCGGTTCGGTCGAGCTGTCGTTTCCGCAGGCAGTCAGCGCCGCGCCGAGTAGGAGTGCGGCGATGGTCGTGCGGGTATGGCACCGTCTCGGTGCCACAAGCCTGCTGTCGCAAGCGTGCGCGTGCCGGGCGGACCAGCGGAACCGCCGGTCGGAATCCGGGCCTGTGAAGAGGCTCCGGACGCCGAGAGAACGGCCCGATCCGGTTCGCATCAGCCGAGATACGTTCCGTACCAGTCCAATACGCGCCGCCAAGCCTCGGTGGCGGCCGTCGCGTTGTACCGCTGACCGGTGTCGTTGAAGAAGGCGTGGTCGGCATCGGGGGCGGTGAAGATCTGATGCGGGTTGCCCGAACGGGCCAGTGCCGCTTCCGCGGCGGCCCGGGAAGCGTTCACGCGGGCGTCGGCCGCCGCGTAGATGCCGAGCACGGCGGCTTTCGACGCGGTCAGATCGCCGTTGTCCGGGAACGGCCCGTAGAACGGTGTCGCCGCCGCCAACTGGGACGGGCCCGAGGCCAGCAGCAGCCAGGTCAGGCCGCCGCCGAAGCAGAAACCGGTGGCGCCGAGCTTCTTTTCCTCGACCCGCCGCTGCAGTTCGTCCAGTCCGGCGCGCAAGTCGGCGACGAGCTGGTCCTGCGGGATCCGGCTCAGCTCGGCGGTCGCCTCGGCGGGATCGGCGAACGTCGCGGTTCCGCCTCGTGCGGACAGCAGGTCGATCGCGAGCGCGGAATATCCAGCCCCTGCGAAACGCCCTGTCACCGAACGGATGTGGTCGGTGAGACCTTTGTTCTCGTGGACCACCAGCACACCGCCCCGTGGTTGCGGCGCCGCCGCCCACGCGGCTTGCAGCGTCCCGCGGGGGCCGGCGAAGGTGACGGCGCTCGTCGGAAGAGCGGTGGCGGATCCCGGTGGCGTCGGGGGCGACGTGGGCGAGGGCGAGTAATCGGTGATACCGGTGTCGGAGTTCGCGCAGGCGGCCAGCAGGGTGGCGGCGGCCGTGGCGCCGAGCCCGAGCAGCCCCAGCCTGCGCACCGCCTCTCGCCGGGTGAGCAGCCCGTCGGCGTGATCGGCCGCGATCTCCTCCGCGATGTAGCGCTGCAGCGGCGTCATGTGTCCCACCCTAAGCCGCAACGTCGGTGGCGACGCGGCATTCACCGTCTGTTCGCTCGCGACAAACCGGCCCGACCGCGCCTCCCGCGTTATTCGCCGGAAGATTGCTACGTTGTCGCCCAATCAGACGATCGATGGTCGGTCCGCACACCGGTCGAGGGAGCGAGATGGCAGCGGGGCATGGCGTGAGACGAACGACGATCAGGGCGATCCGGACGATGGCCATGGTCGCGGTAACGGCGACCGTGGGATTCGTGTCGGTGCCCGCGGCCGCGGAGCCGTCGGTCGATGCCCACAGTGTGCGGTGGACGGCGTTGCACGACGGTCCCCAGCCTTATGCCGACGTGCACATCGACTGGGATGTGCCGATCCGGATGAGCGACGGTGTCGTGTTGAAGGCCAACGTCTACCGGCCGGTGAAGGAGGGGGGCGAGGTGGAGCGGCAGCCGCTGCCGACCATCGTCAACCTCACCCCGTACACCAAGCTCATGACCAACCTGATCGACACGGCGCTCGCGGTGCCCGGGTTGCAGCCGTTGACCGTGCGGCTGGTCAATCGCGTGAATCTGTCACGCACGCCGGTCAGTGGTTTCGGCGATCTGCTGCACGCGGTCGACGGCGGCACCGTGCAGACGGTGCTCGGTCTGGATCGCGATCTGATCCGCGCCGGATACACGCAGGTCGTCGCCGACGTGCGAGGTACCGGTTTCTCCCAGGGAGCATGGGACACCCTCGGCGAGCGGGAACAGCTCGACACCCGCGAGGTGATCGAGTGGGCGGCGGCCCAGCCTTGGTCGAACGGCCGGGTCGGGATGAGCGGCGGCTCTTATTCGGGAATCAACCAGCTGCGCGCCGCCGAGAACGCCCCCGCGCCGTTGCGGGCGATCTTCCCGGTGGAGCCGGGCAGCGACCTCATGCGCGACGTCGTCGCGCCGGGCGGCGGCGTGGGGACGACGTTCCTTCCGATGTGGCTCAGCACGGTCAACCAGCTGAAGCTGATTCCCGACGTGCAGTCGATGTTGAAGGGCACCTTCGACTGGGGGTGGCTGCAGGAACGGATGTCCGATCCGGCCAGCAACGTGGACCTGCTGGCCCAGGCGCTGCTTACACCGTCGCTCGATCACGTGCCGCCCGCGCTGGCCGACGCGCTGGACGAGAACAGCTATTTCCGGCGCGGCATCGAGGGGCATCCCGAGCGTATCACGGTGCCCACCTTCGTCTACGGCGGCTGGCACGACATCTTCGCCAACAGCGCGACGAAGCTGTACAACGCGATTCCGCTGCCCGCGGGACAGAAACAATTGGTCGTCGGCGACACCTATCACGCGAATCCCGGTGCGGGAACCGGTATTCCGGGGGCGCCGCCGCGGCTGGACGTGTTGCAGCGCATTTGGTTCGACAAGTGGTTGAAGGATACCGACCACGGCTTGGGCGATTTCGGGCCGATCACCGTGTGGGAACAAGGCGGCGGCTGGATCTCCCTCGGCCAGTTCCCGCAGAAAGATCTCAACCACCGCCGCGTGTATCTGTCGGCCGAGCCGAGCGGCACCGCCGGAAAGGCCGTGTACGACGGATCGTTGACGATGACCGCTCCCGGCGAACGGCAGACGCTGACGGTGGCGCCCGGCGTCGCCTCGGCGTGTTCCCGCGATACCGCGCAGGGCTCGGCCGGGATGGCGGCGGTGCTGGACGTGTGTGCGAAGGACTCACGCATCGCCGAGCGCAACGCGCTGACCTTCACCAGCGCACCGACGACCGAGCCCACCGTCATCTCGGGGCCGGTGAACGTGCATCTGAACGCTGTGCACGACGCCACCGACGGCTACTGGAGCGTCACCATGAACGACGTCGCGCCCGACGGGAGCTCGAAGGTGCTGTCCACCGGGCAGCTGACCGCATCGCTGCGCGCCGTCGACGAGCAGAAGAGCAGCCGCACACCGACCGGCGACCTGACCGAACCGTTCAATCCGATCACCTTGGACAGTGTGCGGCCGGTCGTCCCCGGTGAGCCGGTGGCGCTGGACATCGCGGTGATTCCCACCCAAGCGGTGCTGCAACCAGGCCACCGGCTGCGGATCGACGTCTTCGCGGGTAACTCGCCGAAGGCGCTGGCCTTCCGGCCGATGCTCAACAACACCGAGCTGAAGCCGCAGCACCTGAAGCTCGACCCGTCGGCGCCGAGCTTCGTCGTGGTGCCGACCAACCGTCCGCTGGACTGAGCGCTACGACAACTGCGACTGCACTTGCGCGGAGATCAGCTCGAGGTGCTCGAGATCGTTCAGATCCAGCACCTGCAAGTAGATGCGGCTGGTGCCGATCTCGGCGTACCGGCCGATCTTGTCCACCACCTCGGCGGGTGAGCCGGCCAAGCCGTTGGTCTTCAGTTCGTCCACCTCGCGGCCGATCGCCTCGGCGCGGCGCGCCACTTCGGCGTCGTTCGCGCCCACGCAGGCCACCAGCGCGTTGGAGTAGACCAGGTCGTCGGCGGCGCGGCCGTATGCCTCGGCGGCGGCGCGCACCCGGTCGAACTGCCGCGTGCTGTCCTCGATCGAGGAGAACGGCATGTTGAACTCGCTGGCGTATTGCGCGGCCAGCCGCGGGGTGCGGGTGGCGCCTTGCCCGCCGATCACCACCGGGATCGGGTCCTGCACCGGCTTGGGCAGGGCGGGGGAGTCGGTGAGCTGGAAGTGCTTGCCGTCGTAGCTGAAGGTGTCGCCGGGTTTGGTCGCCCAGAGCCCGGTGATGATGGCCAGCTGTTCTTCCAGCCGGGCGAATTTGTCGGCGGGGAACGGGATGCCGTACGCGGCGTGCTCCTCGGCGAACCAGCCGCTGCCCAAACCGAATTCGACTCGGCCGCCGGACATCTGGTCCACCTGCGCCACTTGGATCGCCAGCGGGCCCGGCAGCCGGAAGGTGGCGGCGGTGACCAGGGTGCCCAGCCGGATCCGCTTGGTCTCCCTGGCCAGACCGGCGAGGGTGATCCAGGCGTCGGTGGGGCCGGGCAGCCCGTCGGCGCCGCCCATGCTCAGGTAGTGGTCGGAGCGGAAGAACGCGTCGAAGCCCAGGTCCTCGGTGGCCTTGGCGACGGTGAGCAGGGTGTCGTAGCTCGCACCCTGCTGCGGCTCGGTGAAGATGCGTAGTTCCATGTCGACGACCCTAGTCGGTCGGCCGGAAGGCGAATCGGGGCGTTCGCGGCTCCCCGTTCGAGCTGCGCGGCAGCTCGAGCGCGGTCGGCCCGGTGATGCGGTCGCTGAGAGATCATCGCGCGGACTGTTCGGGCCCCGGCGGTTGCGTATAGGTCCGTGCGATGAGCGCGGCGCGCAATCGGTAGAGCGCGTGCGGAACGGCGGTGTCCAAGCCGGTGAGGCGGCCGATGCGCTTGAGCCGATGGTCGACGGTGTTCGGGTGCAGATACATCGTCCGGGAGGTGCGCCTGCGGTTGAAGTCGTTGCGGATGTGTTCGCGCAGGGTTTCGACCAACTCCGGATGCCCCTCCAGCGGATCGAGCAGGGCGGCCAGCCGGTCGCGTCCCGGGCCCGGCCGGGTGAGCTGGTATTCGAGGGCTAGATCCTCGAAGCGGTACAGGCCGGGTGGGCTCTGCAGGCGACGAACCATGTCGAGCAGTTCGTGCGCCTGGTCGGCGGCGCCGGGAATCCGCTCGGCCTCGGCGGCGGTGGCGGCGGCGGTGAGCGGCGCGGGCACCACCGCGGCCAGCGCGGCGACCAAGTCGGTGAGGCGGTCCGCGGCGACCGGCGCCGCCGGTACCAGGATCGTTCCGCCGATCGCGCTGAGCAGGCTCGGCACGTGCCTGCCGCAGTGCACCGCGAGGCAGAGTTGCATGCGTTGCCGGATGCTGTGCCCTTCCGCGGGGCGGCCGGGATTCTCCTCGGTGGGCCGGTCGACCGCCACGGCGAGCACGGTGTAGCGGTCGGCGACCGGAATGCCGTACTCCCGGTAGACCTTCGCAGGGTGGTGCCCGCGCAGCAGCGCGGCGGCGACGGCGTGCGGAGCGGTCTGCTCGTCGGCGGGGGCGACGGACAGGTAGGCGAGCGAGACGGTCGTGGTGACCGCGTGAAGGGCGTCGAAGAGCCTGCGTATGTCGTTGTGCCGCGGTGTGTTCGAATCACGCAGGTACTCGTCGAGATACAGGCGGAAACCTTCGTGGACCAGATGCTGGACGGTGTCCATGCGCACTCCGACACCGGCCCACCGGGTGGCGGCCGCGAAGATGCCGACCGTGCGGGCCGGTTGTGCGGGGGCGAGGGAAGTGACCAGGTCGAGGCAGTGGGCGACGGTGGCGCGGATCTCCTCCCGCAGCAGATTCCCTTGTTCGACGTGCCGGCGGGGAATGATGCCGAGCAGGTGTCGCACGATGTGTTCGGTGGCCGGAACGGGCTCGGCGGTGCCGCGTGTGGGTGGCATGCCGGTCCCTCAGCGACCGCCTCCGCCGCCGACCATCCGTGGGTCGAGCGCGCGGTCGCGGTTCGGATGTCGGACCAGGCCGGTGCCTTGCGTCGTCGCAAACATTCGGTACTTCCCATCCAGTCGTCCGCACGTTTTCACGAAATGGCGTGATACGAAGCAGAATTCGAATTCACGGAAGTTCGTGACATCGCACAGTCTCGGTCCTTGAAATGTATCGGCGGCGGCGCGAATCGTCACTGCACGGGCCGACGAAGCAATCAGCCGCTACGTTGTTGCGGATGACAATGCCGCACGAAGATCCGTCACCATCAGGGAAGAAGGTTCGAGTGCGCGATGTGCCGATGATTGTCGTGATGGGGGTGTCGGGTTCGGGAAAGACGACGGTCGGTACCCGCTTGGCCGACATATTGGGGGTCGAGTACGCCGACGGCGACGATTTCCACCCGCCCGCGAACGTCGCGAAAATGGCGGCGGGGACGCCGCTGGACGATGCCGACCGCGCACCCTGGCTCGATGCCTTGGCCGCCTGGATGGCCGGGCGATCAGGGAAGGGGGCCGTCGTCACGTGTTCCGCGCTGAAACGGATCTATCGCGACCGGCTTCGCGTCTCGGCCCCCCACGCGTTCTTCCTGCATCTGGACGTGCCGCGGCAGGAACTCGAGCGCCGTATGGCGGGCCGCGGTGGGCACTTCATGCCACCGAGCCTGCTGGATTCCCAGCTGGCCACGCTGGAGCGGCTCGCGGCCGACGAGCGCGGCGACACCCTCGACGCGACACGACCGCCCGAGGATGTGATCCGGGACGCCGTGGCGGCGCTGAAGAGGTAGTCAGAGGCCGCCGAGGCCGGACAGGAGATCGAAACCGAGATCGAGCCCGCGCCACAAAGCGTCGATCTCGGCGGTGACGGCGGGTGCCGCCGCCGGGTCCTGCAAGGCGATCCCGTTCGCGAAGATGACGACGTTGGCGCCCGCGTCGGCCAGCCGGAGCAACGGGCCGGTCGCCACGCCTCGGCCGAGCACCGCGTCCAAGCCCTCCCCGACGAAGTAGAAGCGCCACAGCGGTCCCAGGTCACCGCCGTAGAACGCCTTGGTCTCGTCGACGATCAGCGCGCCCTGCCGGGCGATCGAGTCGACGATGCGGAAATAGTCGCGCGTGTTGGCGGCGGTGCTGCCGACCGCCGCGACGGAATAGGACAGGTCGACGGTCAGATGCGCGTCGTAACCGGCCATCGCCACTCGGGCCGGGGGCAACTCGCAGCGACGGGTCAGCTCGAAGTAGTGCGCCCAGTGCGGTTCGGCGGGTGCGCCGGTGAATTCCGCGTGCAACGCGCGCAGGAAACGCGACAGCAGTTCGAGACTGATCCGGTGCGCCCATTCGGGGTCGTCGAACGACGCGGGATCGCGCTGGAGCGGCAGGACGGCGGCCTGCTCGACCGCGTCGAGCCCCAAGGCGAACACACCGCGCAGGTCGCGGTGGCGGACCAGGATTTCGGTGATCTGCCGGTGGCGGTCGATGGCCTGCTCCAGCTGCCACAACGAGGAACCAGCCGGTGCCTCGGTATCGGACAGCCGCGCGATCGCGGCTGTCTCCTCTGGCGTCAACGGTGTGCCGCAGGCGGTGTCGGCCGTCGCGGCGAGGCCTGTGGCCGGGTGGAGCGCAATCGTGGCGAGCAGCGCGGTGACGGCCATGGCCAGTATCGGAAATCGTTGTCGCGCAGTGCTGATCGGTGTGCGCGCGAGAAGGTTCGCCATGCTGGCTCCGGAGGTCGTGAATCGCGAACTTGCGTCGGACGGCCGAAGCGGGTGCGCATCGGCGATGCGCCATCGCCGTAGGTAAGGCGTTGACACAGGGCGAGTTCGAAGCCTAACCGAGCCGACCGGACCGCGCAGCGCGGCGATCAGTGAGCGGCGAAGCAGGACCCGGAGGGCGCGCCCGGCAGGCAGACTTCGGCGATGGCGGAGACGAGCAGCCACGCGCCGAGCGACAACGAACCCACGGCGATCGCGCCGAACACGAAAACCCACAGCAGGCCGGGCAGCCGGGTGAGCCGGGCGAGTTGATCGGCGTCGGAGTCGACCTCGTGATAGCGGGCACGTTGCTGCCGGGAGCGGCTTCGTTGCAGCTCCAGCACCGGCCGTGCCCCGGCGAACAGCAGGAACCAGGCCCCCAGGTAGGCGAACCCCGCTTGCAGCGTGTCGGTGCCGAACCAGGAGACCACGAAGACCACCGCGCCGAGGCCGAGCACGGTGATGGCGCCGTAGACGTTCCTGATCTTGATCAGCAGCGCGGCGAGCAGAACGATGGCGGTCCAGAGCATCAGCGTGATCCGGCTCGCGCCCAGCAGCGCGGCGAATCCGAGACCGAGCAGCGGCGGTGCGGGGTAACCGGCCATGGTGGTGAGGATCATCCCGAGGCCGTAGGGTTTCCCGCTCGACACGGTGAGCCCCGAAGTGTCGGAATGCAGTCGGATGCTGTTGAGCTTGCGGCCGGTCAGCAGGGCGACCAGGGCGTGCCCGCCTTCGTGCGCGATGGTGACGATATTGCGGGTCAACCGCCAGATCGGGGTGTAACCCACCAGCACGAGCGCCGCCACCGCGGCCGCCACCACCAGCCACCACGGCGGCTGCGCTTGCGTCGTCGTCAGACGATCGGCGATGGAAGCGCCGCGCTCGAAGAATTCCGCTCTTTCCACCGCCGCACCTTAACCGCCCGCGGACGACCGCGCTCGGGGCATGGGTTCGACGCTGGGACGCCGGAGGCGAGCGCGTGCGGCTCGCCTCGCCGCGTCCTGTCGTGGAGGGCCGGTGCGCCGCTCGTCGCTCCTGAATCCGTCGCCCGCGCCGTTCAGCCGGTGCGATCGAGGGTGCCGGTCATATCCCCTGCCACACCCTGGGTTCGGTACGAGAGCGTCCCGTCAGGTCGCAACTCCAACCGGGACGTCGCGCCGTCATCGTTGCAGCCGCCGGGATCTTTGGTGAGTCTGGCGGTCAGCACCACACCGTTGGCCGTGGCGGACGTGAGCGTTTCGGACCGGCCGCATTGCAGATGCGCGAATCTGCCGGTATTGGTCGATTCTCCGACCTGCTCGCCGACGTTCCCAGGATTGATCCGCACGACGATGTCGTAGCTGCCCAGAATGTCCCGCGCGACACCCTGCCATTCGCCGACAAGTGCGTTCGGAACGCTCGTGCCCGACGGGCCTGCGCTGGTCGGCGTCCCGTCACCGGCTTGCGTGGCGGTAGCCGTCGGAGCGTCGACGCCGGCTCGGGTGGTGGACGTCGGAGAATCACTGTCGGTCGGCGTCGCGGTCCGCGCGATCGAGTTCGCGGTATCGCGCCGTAGTTGCGCGCCGACCACGAACGCCGCCACGGCGACCGCGATGCCGACCACGAGGGCTCCCACGACCAGCAGGGCGCGGTTCGGATTGTGTGCGCGAGGTGCCGGGATGGTGACCGGACCACCGGGCGAATCGTATTGCGCGGGTGGTTGAATCCGTTGCCCCATGGACGTGGCGGCCGCCTCCGGCGAGCCGGGATAGTGCGTCGGTCCGTGTGCCGACCGTCCGGGATCGCCCTGCGCGTACCGCGGATAGGTAGGTGGCGCGGGGTGGACCACGGTGTCGGCCGTACGCGCCCGATCCGTGGGCGCGGAGAACTGGCTGCGGTCGAATGCGCCGGAGTCCAGATCCAATAGCTCGACCGCGCGTCGGCCGACCTCCTCGAGCACCGGTGCGGGCAGCCAGCCGCCGCGGTCGGGGATGCCCAGTGCGGTGAGCTGGGCGAACAGCTCGTCCGGAGTCGGGCGAGCCGCGGCGTCCTTGGTCAGGCAGGCGGCCACCAGTGGACGCAGCCGCTCCGGCACGTCATCCAGCTGCGGCTGCTCGTACACCACCCGCCACAGCATCTGCACCGTCTCGCCGACGCCGAACGGCCCGTGGCCGGTCGCCGCGAACACCAGGACGCCGCCCAGCGCGAAGACGTCCGCGGGTGGGCCGACCGGATCGCCGGTCACCTGCTCCGGGCACATGAATCCCGGTGAGCCGATGACTTTTCCGGTCGTGGTGAGCTTGCTGTCGTCGACGGCGCGGGCGATGCCGAAATCGATCACCTTGGGACCGTCGAGGGCCAGCAGAACGTTGGACGGTTTGAGGTCGCGGTGCACCACACCGGCCCGGTGGACGGCGGTCACTGCCTCGATCAGCCCGTGCGCCAGCACGAGCAGCGCGTTCTCGGTGAACGGTCCGTACCGGTCGACCGCGTCGGCCAGCGAGAATCCCGCCACGTAACCGGTGGCCAGCCACGGGGGATCGGCGTCGACGTCCGCGTCGAGCACCGGCGCGGTGAACTGTCCGCCGACCCGCCGCGCGGCGGCCACCTCGCGCCGGAAGCGCTGCCGGAATTCGGCGTCGATCATGTCCGGGCGGATGACTTTGACCGCGACGGTGCGCCCACCCGGGTTCCGGCCGAGGTAGACCCGGCCCATGCCACCCGCACCGAGGACGCCGAGCAGGCGATAGTCCCCGATCCGGGCCGGATCGTTCGTGCCGAGCGGTTGCATCGCGCAGCTGGCTCCCTTCGTGGCGTCGACCCTCCGAGAGGCTACCCACCGGGGCCGCCCATGTCCGCGCGGCGAACTGCCCGGGCTAACCCGCCATGCTCGGCGCGGGCGCGGGCTGCTCTCGCCGCGCCCGCCTGGCCAGCAGATACGCGGCGATCGCCGCCGGGATGTTCATCAGAACCCCGTACACCGCGCCCGGAACGGCCATGGTGTCGTTGTCCAATACCGAAGCGGCGACGGCGATCGCGAGCGCCGCGTTGTGCACGCCGATCTCCATGGCCGATGCGATCGCCTGATCGGCTTCCACCCGCAACAGCCGGGGCAGGAAATAGCCCACGGCCAGACTGATCACGGCGAAGGTCAGGCAGATCGCGGACAGCTCTCCGATGTGCTCGGTCAGGATGTCCAGGTTCGAGCTCACTCCGGCCGCGATCACCAGCGCGAGGACCGCGACGGACAGGATCTTGACCGCCCCGCGCATCCGCCGAGACCACTCCGGGAACCGCCGATGCACCACCATGCCGATCGCGACCGGCACCAGCACGATGGCGAAGACCTGTGCGAATTTGTCCGGCCGCAGTCCGACCGCACCCTCGCCGTCCAGGAACAAGGCGTAGGACAGCGCCACCACCACGGGCAGGGTGAATACCGCGAGCACCGAATTGATCGCGGTGAGTGTGATGTTCAGCGCCACGTTGCCCCCGGCGACGTGACTGAACAGGTTGGCCGACGCTCCGCCCGGCGACGCCGCGAGCAGCAGCATGCCCGCCGCGAGCGCGCCTTCCAGTCCGAACAGGCGGATCAGGCCGAGGCACACCGCGGGCAGCAGGACCATCTGGCACGCCAGCGCGATCACCGCCGCTTTCGGATACCGCAGCACGCGCGCGAAATCGTCGGTCGTCAAGGTCAATCCGAGCCCGAACATCACCAAGGCCAGCGCCAGCGGCAGCAGCACGGCGAAAACCGTTGTACCCATTCGGGTCTCCTCTCACAGGGCGGCCCGGACCGGCCGATCCCGGGGACCGACGTTATCGAGTCGCGGCGAAGGTGGCCAGCCCCGGTCAAGCGGTGACGGTCACACCCAGCGCTGCCGACTCGCGTGCTTTCGTCAGTAGGCGCAGGGTGGTGACGGCGTCGCGCGGGTCGACGGGCACCGGAGCGCCGTCGAGCAGCGCGGCGGCCATGGCGGAGTAGAAATCGGGGTACGCGCCGGGTACGGTCGGCGCGGGGGCGAAGTCCGGTTCCGCGCCCAGCACGCCCCAGCGCTCGGCATCGACTGTGCCCCAAGGGGAATCGTTTCCCGGGCGGCGACCGGATCGGAGTGCTTCCTCCTGCGGGTCCAGCCCGTAGGTGACATACCCGGCCTCCGACCCGAGCACCCGGAAACGCGGGCCGAGTTGCGCGGCGACGGCGCTCATCCAGAGGTGGGAGCGGACACCGCCGGTGTGGGTGAGCGCGACGAACGCGTCGTCGTCGGTGGTGATCCCTTCCCGCCGCCGGTCCAGCTCGCAGTACACCGAAGCCACCGGGCCGAACAGGGTCACGGCTTGGTCCACCAAGTGGCTGCCGAGGTCGAGCAGGATGCCCGCGCCCTCCTCGTCCGTGCCGACCTCCCGCCAGCCGCCCTTCGGCACCGGACGCCACCGTTCGAACCGGGACTCGAAACGCCGCACCCGGCCCAGCCTTCCGGTCTCGACGAGTTCACGCACCGTCCGGAAGTCGCCGTCCCAGCGCCGGTTCTGGAAGACCGACAACGCGAGGCCGGACCGCTCCGCGCGCCGGACCAGATCTTCGGCGTCGTCCACCGCTACCGCGAACGGCTTGTCGACCACGACGGGCAGCCCGGCCTCCAGCGCCTGCCCGGCCAGCGGCGCGTGCGTGTGGTTCGGTGTCGCGATCACAGCCAGATCGATGCCGTCCGGCGTGGCGAACAACTCCTCTGCGTGCGCCACCACACGCACACCGGGGTGTTCGGCGCGCGCCCGCTCGGCACGCTCCTCCGAGGAGGTCACCACGGCAGCGACCCGCATCCGCGGTTGCGCGGCGATCAGCGGAGCGTGAAAAACCGACCCGGCCAGGCCGTAGCCGACAACGGCGACCTCGACGATGCTCATACCCCGACGCTACCGCCGCTGACAACCGCATCAGGCTTCACCACGTAGGCGCTGGTCGGCCGAGGAGCGCCACCTCGAGCGGCGCGCCACCGAAGTGGATCGCACCGTTCGCTCTTGTGCTGCCGCAACCGGTGGTCCGGTGACGATCGGATCGTATGTCCGGCAGACGGAGACGCGTCGGCCTGGCCGTGTAGGTGCCACGTCGTGCGCCGGTCGAGCATGTCGTCGTCCGCCGATGGTCCGGCTGTCGACCTGCGACGTTCTGGCGCGTGCGGCGATGGTGGCCGGTGGATACCGCGCGAGGTTCCGGGCTGTCCGGGACGACCCGCCGGACCGGCCGCGCGCGGGCCGGTTCTTCCCGCGCCCGGCGCGGTCGGCTCAATGCGGCGGCGCGGCGGAGTACTCCTGTTCGGGCCGCCCGGTGCTGCCGTAGCGCAGGCTCATGCGCACCGCGCCGCCGGCGACGAGTGCGGCGAGATAGCGCTGGGCGGTGGCCCTGGAGATGCCGATGGCGCTCGCTACCTCTCCTGCGGACAGAGGTGTGCCCGCATCGAGAATGGCTTGCAGGACAGCGCCTTTGGTGGGGGAGGCCACGGTCGCCGCCGGGCTCGCGGTGACCGAAGGACGCAGTGCGTGCAGCGCCGCGGCGACCCGGGCGTTGTCGACCTGCGGCACGGCGAGAATGCGCCGGTAGCGGGCGTAGGCGGCGAGCCGGGCGGCGAGTTCGGTATGCGGGAAGGGCTTGACGAGGTAGGACACCGCACCTGCCGCGACGGCGGCGCGCACCGACTCGCTCTCGGTCGACGCGGTGAGCACCATGGCGTCGCAGTGCAGCTCGCGGACGAAATCGATACCGGATCCGTCGGGCAGGTAGACGTCCACCAGCGCCAGGTCGATCGGCCGCGCCGCGACGAGTTCCCGCGCGGCGGCGAGGGTATTGGCGGTGCCCGCCACCGTGAAACCCGGGATTGCCTGCACGATCCCGGCGTGCAGATTCGCCACCCGGAAGTCGTCGTCGACGATCAGGACGGTCAGGGACGGCGGGGCCATGACACCTCGCTCTGCGCGAGCACCCCGGGGATGCGTGCGATGAACTCCGCGCCGGTCAGTGGCGGCTCGCCGCCGCCGGGACTCGACAGGCGCACGTCGCCGCCGTGGGTGCGGACGATCTGGCGGATCAGGGCGAGGCCCACCCCGCGCCCACCGGGGACGCCGAGGTCGTCGCGGGTCGAGATCCCTTCGGTGAACAGCGCGTCCACCAGGTCGGGCGCGACACCGTCGCCGCTGTCGGCGACGGTGATGTGCAGCGTCGAATCCTCCTGCACCAGTTCGACTTCCACCTGCCGAACCGAGCGCTGCCGAGCGCGCACGGCCTCCATGGCGTTGTCCAGCAGATTGCCGAGCACGGTGGTCACGTCCACCGGATCGGCGAGATCGCCCTCGACCCAGGTGTTGGGCCCGAGCACGAGTTCCACCCCGTTCTCCCTGGCGTGCGCGGCCTTGGCGGCCAGGAAGGCCTGTAGATACGTGTCGTGGATGGCATCGATGCCCGGGGTCGCCGGACCGAGCGGACCCGCCCCGATCAGCTCGTCGACCGACCGCGCGGCCTCCTCGACATGCCCGCCGTGCAGCAGCCCGCTGACCAGGTGCATCTTGTTGGAGAACTCGTGGCGCTGCGCGCGCAGCACCGTGCTCATCGACTGCACCGCGTCCAGCTGCCTGGTCAGCGATTCCACGTCGGTGCGGTCGCGCACGGTGAGCACCGCGCCGAGATCACGGCCGTCCCGGCTGACTCGCCGCGCCGAGACGATGACGACGTTCGCACCGACCGTCGCCGAGGCGGGTTGCCGATCGAGGTCGCGGAACACCTCCAGCACTCGCGGGGTGAGCCCGATCTCGTCGACCGGGCGCCCGATGTCCGGCGCGATGCCGAGCAGCCTGCGCGCCTCGTCGCTGACGAAGGTCGTGCGCCACGACGCGTCGACGGCGAGCACGCCGCCGCCGATGCCGTGCAGCACCGCGGCCTGCCCCCGGACCAGTTCGGCCAGCTCGTCGGGTTCCAGCCCGAGCGTCAGCCCGCGCCAGCGGCGGGCGAGCAGGATCGATCCGGCGATGCCGACCGCGAGCGCCACCGCGACCAGGCCGCCCGCGGTGCGCAGGTCGCCGAGCAGTTGCTCGTGCACCGCGTCGGTGGCGATGCCGACGCTGACCGCGCCGACCACACGATCGGAGCCGGGCGCCGTGACGGGGACCTTGGCGCGCACCGAGTCGCCGAGCGTGCCGCGTTCCTCGGTGATCGACTCGCGGCCCGCGAGCGCCTCGGATGGATCGGTGCTGACGTGCTCGGCGAGCCGGGCGGCGTCCGGATGCGCCAGGCGGATGCCCACGTCATCGGTGATCACCACGAACAGGGCGTTGTTGCGCTGGGTCGCGTCCACCGCGAGCCGCTCCAGCGGGCCGGTGGCCAGCTCCTGGCGCACGCCCGGATCGACCGCGCCCGGCGCGTACCTGGCCACCTCGGCGCGCACCACCGGGTCGGCGGCGACGGTGCGCGCGACGGCGAGCGCACGCTGACCGTAGGCGTCGCGCAGCCGCTGATCACTGAGATAGCCGAACACCGCGAACGCGACACCGAGCGTCAGCGCGACGACCAGGATCTGCGACAGCAGAACCTGGGTCCGCAACCGCACGGCCCGCGCGCCCTCAGTGGCCATGGCCGCAGCATAGGCGCAGACCACCGCGCACCGCGCATGAGCAGAATGCGCAAAACCCGCATATCCCGCGTTTGTGGCGGTTGTGCGCACAAGCTCCGGCGTGTGACCGGGGCCACGTACGTTCGCCCTACCCGATCTCGCAGAAGTAGGAAGCAATGACGCAATCCCTCATCGAGCTGCGGAACGCGACCAAGCGTTTCCCCGGCACCGGCGGTGGCATCCACACCGCCGTGCGCAATCTGAACCTCACGGTGCGCCCCGGCGAATTCGTCGCCGTCGTCGGCCCCACCGGATGCGGCAAGTCCACCACGTTGTCGCTGGTGTCCGGGCTGGAACCGGCCTCGGCCGGGCGGACGCTCGTGCGCGGCAAGGACGTCGACGGCATCCCCGAAGGCATCGGCTACATGTTCCAGCAGGACGCGGTGCTGCCGTGGAAGAGCGTGCTGGACAACGTCGCGCTCGGCCCGCGCCTGCGCGGCGCGTCGAAGGCCGAGGCGCGGGCGAAGGCGTCCGGATGGGTGCGCAAGGTCGGTCTGGCCGGGTTCGAGAGCTACTACCCGCACCAGTTGTCCGGCGGCATGCGCAAGCGCGTGGCGCTGGCACAGACACTGGTCAACGAGCCGGAGATCCTGCTGATGGACGAGCCGTTCAGCGCGCTGGACGTGCAGACCCGGCAGCTCATGCAGGACGAGCTGCTGCGCGTCTGGGCGGGCACCAACGCGGCGGTCGTCTTCGTCACCCACGATCTGGAGGAGGCGATCGTGCTCGCCGACCGGGTGGTCGTGATGACCGCGAGCCCGGCCACCGTCTGCGGAGACTTCACCGTGGGCCTGACACGGCCGCGCAGTGTCGAGGACGTGCGGCTGACCGCCGAGTTCCGCGACATCTACAAGGAGATCTGGGAGACGCTGCGCGATCAGGTCGAGGCCGCTCGGGCGAAGGGAGCCTCCCGTGTCGCATGACGTGCTGGTGCAGGACGCCGTCGACGAGCCCGCGGTGGAGAACGAGACCGAGGCACAGATTCTGGCCCGGGTACGCACCGCCGCGCGGCGCGCCCGGATCCGGACTTGGGGCCTACGCGTCGCGCTGGTGGCGCTGTGGCTGGGCGCGTGGGAGCTCACCGCCACGGTGTGGATCGATCCGTTCTTCTACTCGAAGCCGTCGCTGATCTGGGCGCGGTTGGTCGAATGGTTTACCGAGGGGACGCAATTCGGCTCGATCTGGCTGCAGATCTACACCACCGTGCAGGAGGCCGTGCTCGGTTTCGTGATCGGCACGGTGGCCGGCGTCGTGCTGGGCGTGCTGCTCGGCCGCAGCCGGTACTGGGCCGAGGTGCTCGCGCCGTTCATCAAGGCGCTCAACGCGGTTCCGCGCATCGTGCTGGCGTCGCTGTTCATCATCTGGTTCGGTCTAGGCCTGAGTTCGAAGGTCGCGACCGTGGTGGTGCTGGTGTTCTTCGCGGTGTTCTTCAACGCGTTCACCGGTGCGCGAGAAGTGGACGGCAATGTGATCGACAACGCCCGTATCCTGGGCGCGAGCCGCAGGCAAGTGCTGGTGTCGATCGTGCTGCCGAGCGCGACCACCTGGATCCTCTCCAGCCTGCACACTGCCTTCGGTTTCGCGCTGATCGGCGCGGTGGTGGGCGAGTACGCGGGCGCGAGCAAGGGCCTGGGTCTGCTGATCAGCAACGCGCAGGGCACCTTCGACTCGGCGGGCATCTACGCGGGCATGATCATCGTCACCGTGGCCGCGCTGATCGCCGAGTGGGGGATCGGCATGGCGGAGAACCGGTTGCTGAAATGGCGGCCCTCGCAGGCGACCTCGAACCACGGGATCTGACCATGAGGCATCGCAAGCAACTCGCGCTCGTCGCCGTCGTGATCGCGGCACTGCTGACGGCCACCGGATGCCGGGACTCCCGCACCCTTCCGATGGCCGACGGGCGACCGCAGATCACCATCATGGTGGGCGGGCTGGAGAAGGTGATCTATCTGCCCGCCGTGCTGACCCGGCAACTCGGCTTCTTCGAGCGCAACGACATCGACGTGAAACTGCTCGGCGAGCAGTCCGGAGCCACGGCCGAGACGGCGTTGCTCACCGGCGACGTGCAGGCCGTCGTCGGGTTCTACGACCACACCATCGATCTGCAGGCCAAGGACCAGTGCATCCGCTCGGTGGTGCAGATGTCCGACGTGCCCGGTGAGGTCGAACTGGTGTCGAAGGCGGACGCGGACATCACCTCGGTCGCCGATCTGCGCGGCAAGAAGCTGGGCGTGACCTCGCTCGGCTCGTCGACCGACTTCCTCACCCAGGCGCTCACCGGCCAGGCCGGGATGAGCACCGCCGATTACACCCGGGTGAAAGTGGGTGCGGGACAGACGTTCATCGCGGGCATGAACCACGACGGCATCGACGCGGGCATGACCACCGATCCCACGGTGGCGCAGATGGTGAACTCCGGCGATGCGCGCGTCCTCGTCGACCTGCGCACCGAGGCGGGCACCAGGGCCGCGCTCGGCGGGCTGTATCCGGCGACGTCGCTGTACATGAGCTGCGCGACGATCGAGGCCCACCCCGACATCGTGCGCAAGCTCGCCGCCGCGTTCGTGCAGACGCTGCAGTGGATCCGGACGCACACGCCCGAGGAGATCGCCGAGAAGATGCCGCCGCAGTACGCGAGCGCGGGCAAGGACCTCTACGTCCAGTCGATCCGCGATTCCATCGGCATGTTCAACGGCGACGGGTTGATGAAACCCGAAGGCGCGCAGAACGTCCTGGAGATCCTCGGCAAGTACTCGAAGAACGTGCGTCCCGTGCGCGATCGGATCGACCTGTCCGAGACCTACACCACGCAGTTCGTGGAGGAGGCGCTGCGCGCGCCGCGACAGTAGCGGCGCCGGTGACCATGTGCGGCCGCCTGGGATCGTCCCGGGCGGCCGCACGTGTACCGACGGAGCTTCTCAACTGTGAAGACACCGCACCATAAACCGACATGAGAAGTGCTCCCATAAGCCGAAGTACGTCACGGCAGCCGAGGTGCGCGTGCATCATCTGATCGGATTCGCCGGGCTGATGTGCTTCCTGCTGCTGGCCTGGCTGCCCAGTACCGACCGCCGCGCCGCCGCCGCTCGGCTGCCGCGGATCGCCGTCCTTTTGATCGTGCAACTCGCGCTCGGTTTCCTGTTGCTGAAGACCGGGATCGGAGGCACGGTGATCCGCGCGGTCAGCGACGCCTTCGCCCACATCCTCGGCTACGCCGCCCAGGGCACCGCGTTCGTATTCGGCGAACTGCCCGCCGTCGGCAGCGGCGGGCCCGCGTTCCTGTTCGCGGTGCTGATGCCGATCGTGCTCGTGTCCGCGCTGATCGGCATCCTGCAACACCTCCGGGTCCTGCCGTTGATCATCAAGTACCTCGGCATGCTGCTGGCCTGGGTGAGCGGCTTCGGCAGGATCGAATCGTTCAACGCGGTCGCCTCCGCGATCCTCGGCCAATCAGAAGTGTTCATCTCGCTGCGCGCCATGCTCGACGACATTCCGCCGCAGCGGATGTACACCCTGGCGGCCTCGGCGATGTCGACGGTCTCGGCGGGCATCCTCGGCGCCTATATGGTGCTCATCGACCCGAAGTACGTGATCGCGGCCATCGTGCTGAATATGCTGGGCGCCTTCGTGGTGTGCTCGCTGATCAACCCCTACAAGGTCGGCGCCGCCGACGATGCCCGGCTGATCGGCGAGGAGATCGCCGACAGCCGTAAGCGGCAATCGTTCTTCGAGATGCTCACCGAATACATCCTGGTCGGCTTCAAGGTCGCGTTCACCGTCGCGGCCATGCTGATCGGATTCATCGCCTTGCTCGCCATGGTCAACGGAATCTTCGCGGCGCTGTTCCACGGCACCACGTTCCAGGACGTGATGGGCCACGTCTTCGCCCCGCTGGCCTGGTTGACCGGCATCCCGTGGGACGAGGCGGCGGCCGCGGGCCGGTTCATGGGCACCAAGCTGGTGTCCAACGAAGTGGTCGCCATGCAGGAACTGAACCGGCAACACGCCGGACTGTCGGACCACACCGTCGCGATCGTCTCCACCTATCTGGTGTCGTTCGCGAACTTCTCCACCATCGCCATCGTCACCGGCGCGGTCCGCAGCCTCAGCGAGAAACAGGGCACCGTCATCGCCCGCAACGGGCTTCGCCTGCTCTACGGCGCCACCTTGGTCAGCTTCCTGTCCGCCACCATCGTCGGACTGCTGAGTTGACGGTTCAGCCGTTGGCCCCCTCGACCGCCCGCAGTTCGGCCTTCCATTCCCGGAAGCCCTCCTCGGTGCGGCCGCGGCGCCAATACCCGGAGATCGACGCCGCCCACTCGGCGGAAACGCCGCGATCCTTGCGGATGTAGCGGCGCAGGTCTTTCATGACCGCTTCGGCTTCGCCGTGGATGAACACCTGGACCTGCCCCGGCGTCCACGGCGCGGAGCGAACGGTCTCGGCGAGCACCTCGCCAGGGGGCCGCGCGCCGCGGTGCAGCCAGGTCAGCTCGATGCCGTCCGGCTTCTTCACCGGCAGTTCGTCGTCCGGACCGGCGACTTCGACGAACGCCAGCCCCGTCGCCTCGCCGGGCATCGCCTCGAGCGCGGCGGCGATGGCGGGCAGCGCCGCCTCGTCACCGGCCAGCAGATGCCAGTCGGCGTCCGGGCGCGGGGCGTAGGCGCCGTTGGGGCCATGGAAATCGATGGTCTCGCCGGGCTGGACCGCGGCAGCCCACGGTCCCGCGATGCCCTCCGCGCCGTGGTAGACGAAGTCGACCGCGATCTCTCCGGCGACGGGGTCGACGGATCGGACGGTGTAGGTGCGCAGCACCTCGTTCCCGCCCTGCGGGAAGATGAATTTCACGTACGAGTCGGTGAACTCGCTGGGACGGAACGCGGCGAAGCCGGGACCGCCGAGGTACACCCGGATCAAGTGCGGGGTGAGCCATTCGGTGCGCTGCACCGTGAGGGTGGTGCGGGGACGTGCCAAGAGAACCTCCGATATAAGCAATTAGGATTGCCTTACTTACCCTACCTGTGTTCCGCTCAGGCTGCGGCCAACCGCTGACGGCGCGCCGTCCTGGCGAAAGGATGATGCCCATGACGCAGTGCGTGCCGACCCCGACCCACGCCGTGCAACAGCGCTACCGCGACCCGCAACCGGTCGAACCCGCGCAGTGGAACCAGGTCCTGCAGGTGCTGCACGAGCATCGCTCGGTGCGCCGCTACCTGTCCGACCCGGTGCCGGACGCCACGCTGCGGCTGCTGATCTCCGCGGCGCAGTCCGCGCCGACCTCGTCGAATCTGCAGGTCTGGAGCGTCATCGCGGTGCGTGACCCGCAACGCAAGGCGCGCCTGGCCGCGCTCGCGGGCGATCAGGCCCACATCGTGCAAGCGCCGGTGCTGCTGGTCTGGACGGCCGATTTCGCGCGCCTGCGCCAGCTCGCCGAAGACCGGAGCGCGCCGCTGGAGGGTGCGGACTACCTGGAATCGAGCTACGTCGGATTCATCGACGCCGCGCTCGCGGCGCAGAACGCGGTGGTGGCGGCGGAATCGCTCGGGCTCGGCACCGTCTACATCGGCGCGCTGCGCAACAAGCCGGAGGAAGTCGCCGCCGAGCTGGGATTGCCGCCGCAGGTCTTCGCCGTCTTCGGCTTGCTGGTCGGTCACCCGGATCCCGCCGAGGACGCGCGGGTGAAGCCGCGCCTGCCGCAGGACGCCGTCCTGCATCGGGAGACCTACGACTTGGACGCGCAGCGGGTGCACGTGGCCGAGTACGAGACCCGGATCGCGGAGTTCTATGCCGAACAACGGCTCTCGCATTCCTGGACCGAACGTGTGCTGGCCCGGCTCGCCTCCGCGGCGGCACTCAACGGCAGGCATCGGTTGCGGGAATCGCTGGCCAACCACGGCTTCCGCTTGCACTGACTCGCCTCAGGCCGCGACCTTCTCGGTGAGCAGTTCGAACGATCGGGCGCGGTCGTCGATGTCGTAGACCAGCGTGTTGATCATCAGCTCGTCGGCCTGGGTGCGGCGCAGCAGATCCTCGAGCTGACCGCGCACCGTCTCCGGGGAGCCGAGCAACTGCCCGGCCCGGCGCTGCCGGATGAACGCGCGCTCCTGTTCCGACGGACGGAACGCGGCCGCTTCCTCCGGCGTGGCCAGTGCCTGCGGCGTGCCGCGCACCAGGTTCAGGAAGGCCAGGTCGCGCGGGCCGGCCAGGATTTCGGCGCGCTCGTCGGTGTCCGCGCAGATGGCCGCGACCGCGACCATCGCATGCGGGCGCTCCAGGCGCTCCGAAGGCCGGAAGTGCTCGCGGTAGAGCGCGAGCGCGGGCTCGGTGTTGTCGGGGGCGATGTGGTGCGCGAAGGCGAACGGGACCCCGAGCAGCGCCGCGACCTGGGCGCTGTAGCCGCTGGAGCCGAGCAGCCAGACCTCCGGTTCCTCACCGCGCCCGGGCGTGGCGGCGATGCCGCCGGGGTCGGACCCGCGGAAGTAGCCCAGCAACGCGGCCAGTTCCTGGGGGAACGATTCCGCCGACAGTCCGTCCGCGGTCCGACGCAGCGCCCGTGCGGTCGCCTGGTCGGTGCCCGGCGCGCGTCCGATGCCCAGGTCGATCCGTCCGGGATGCAGCGCGTGCAGGGTGCCGAACTGCTCGGCGACCACGAGCGGCGCGTGGTTGGGCAGCATCACCCCGCCGGAGCCGACGCGGATGGTCGAGGTGGCCGCGGCCAGGTGGGCCAGCAGCACGCTCGGCGCAGAACTGGCGATGCCGGGCATATTGTGATGTTCGGCGACCCAGAAGCGGTGGTAGCCCAAAGCCTCGGTGCGCCGGGCCAATTCGGTGGTCGCGTCGAGCCCCTCGCCGACGGTGCGGCCGGACTGCACCGGCGCGAGATCCAGCACGGACAGCGGGACGTCGATCATGGGTCTCCTCACAGTGGCGATCTCCACTGCCAACGTCGCGGGTCCCCGGTGTATTTCGCCGACCGGCTCAGCCGCGAGCGATCGCGCGGAACACCTCGATGGTCTCCTGCTCGTCCTGGGTGGTGCCGTAGTCGCTGAGCTTGACGATGACGGTGCCGCTGGGCGGGTCGACGTAGACGTACTGGCCGTAGACGCCGACGGCGGTGAGATCGGCGCCGTCCCCACCGGTCGGGTGCCACCACTGTGCGCCGTAGGGCCAGTCGCCCACCCGGTGGACCGGGGTGCGGATGCGTTCGATCCAGGCCGGCGGCACGATCTGCGCGTCGCCGACGCGGCCGCCGTCCAAGACGATCTGGCCTATCTTGGCGAAGTCGCGGGCCGTCGCGTTCAGGCAGCAGAACGCTTTCTCCTGACCGCCCGCGCGATCGAGATTCCACAGCGCGGCGTCCTCGGCGCCGATCGGAGCCCACAGGTCGCGTTCCAGCAGTTCACTCAGCGGCAGGCCCTCGGCCCGCGCCAGCGCCATGCCCAGCAGCTGGGTGTCCACGCTGCGGTACTCGCCCGCGCTGCCCGGCGGAAACCGCAGGCCCTGATGCTCGCGGACGAACCCGGCGAGGTCCTCGGTGAGATACATCCGGGCGGTGCCGGTCAGCGGCATGTACTTGTTGTAGTTCTCGTCGACGTCGACGCCGGAGGCCATGTCCAGCAAATCGCGGATGGTGACGGTGTCGTACGGGCCGCCGGTGCTCAGCTCGGGCAGGATTCGCACCAGGCGGTCGTCCTCGTTTAGCCGCCCCGCCGCGATGGCGCGGCCGGTCAGCAGTGACACGACGGACTTCGCCACCGACCACGAGGACTGGCGGGTGGTGGCCGTGACGCCGTCGCGATACCACTCGTGGGTGAGAGCGCCGCCGCGCAGAACGAGGAACGAATTGGTGTGCGTGGCGCCGAGGAAGTCGGCGACCGAGATCTGCGAGCCCTTCCACGGCACCCGGTCGGGCAGCGGCCGCGGTGCGACCGGCAGCGGACGCGGCGTGGGGGAGGCGGCCACCGTGCGGCTCTCGAACAGTTCGCCCTGTGTCGAGGGCGGGTCGGTCAGCAGTCGCAGCAGCGTCGGCGGGGCCGGGATGCGCAGGACCGCGGTCGTCGCGAACGCCGCGCCGACCAAGACGGCGACGACAGCGAGCAGGACGACGGCGGTGCGGAGCGCGTAGCGGCGCGTTCGCGTGCGCCGGGACGGCGATTCGGTCATGACGGAACCCATCGTCGGGGAATCCGATGATGGCATGCCGGACGCCCGTCCGGTAAGCGCGCACGACCGCCGCGGTCGGCCCGGAGACGACGCGCGCGCGGGCGGGGCGGTAGCGTGACCACGTGCTCCGGACCGGACGTGCGATGATCCGACGTCGCGTGTTCGGCGACCGGATCGTCGCATCGCTGCCCAGCGAAAGGACCGCAGTATGACAGCCTCCGACCGTCACCTCCAGGACGCGGGACCATCGGTTCCGGCGGACACCGGCGACTCGGAGGGCTATGCCCGGGGCCTGAGCCCGCGCACCATTCAGATGATCGCCATCGGCGGCGCGATCGGCACGGGCCTGTTCTACGGCGCGGGCGGCGCGATCGAGCAGGCCGGGCCCGGCCTGATCCTGGCCTACCTGGCGGCGGGCCTGGCCATCTTCGTGATCATGCGGGCGCTCGGCGAACTGCTGACCTACCGGCCGATCTCGGGGAGTTTCGCCGAGTACGCGCACGAGTTCCTCGGCCGCTTCGCCGGCTTCGTCACCGGCTGGTCGTACTGGGCGGTGTGGGTGGCCACCTGCATGGCCGAGATCACCGTGGCGGGCAAGTACGTGGAGTACTGGTTCGACATCGCCCCGTGGGTCACCGCGCTGGTCGTGCTCGCGGTGATGTTCTGCGCGAATCTGATCTCGGTGCGGCTGTTCGGCGAGGGCGAGTTCTGGTTCTCCACCATCAAGGTCACCGCGATCGTCGGCATGATCCTGCTCGGCATCGGCGTGCTGCTGTTCGGCTTCGGGCACGCGACGAACCCCACCGTCACCAATCTGTGGGCCGACGGGGGCGTGTTCCCCAACGGCATCGGTCAGTCGCTGCTCGTTTTGCAGATCGTGCTGTTCGCCTACGTCGGCGTGGAGTTGGTCGGCGTAACCGCCGGGGAGGCGCGCGAGCCGCGCAAGACTCTGCGCAAGGCGATCAACACGCTCCCCTTCCGGATCGGCCTGTTCTATGTCGGTGCGCTCGTTGTGATCATGTCGGTGTCCAGCTGGCGCAATTTCCACGCGGGCAAGAGCCCGTTCGTGGAGGTCTTCGAGCTGATCGGCATCCCGGGCGCGGCGGGCATCGTCAACTTCGTGCTGCTCACCGCGGCGCTGTCGTCGTGTAACTCGGGGATCTACTCCACCGGCCGGATGCTGCGCACCTTGTCGCTGCACGGCGAGGCGCCCGCCCGGCTGAACAAACTGAGCGCGAACGCGGTGCCTTATGCGGGGATCTCCGTGTCGGCGGCGGCGATGGTGATCGGCGTGATCGTCAATGTCATTTCCCCGGACAAGGCCTTCGCCTACATCACCTCGGTGTCGACCATCGGCATCATCTTCGTCTGGGGCGTCATCCTGGTCTGCCACCTGCTCTACCGGGCCAAGGTCGCCCGCGGCGAACTGCCCGCCAGCGACTACCGGCTGCCCGCCGCGCCCTACACCACCGTGCTCGCGCTGGCGTTCCTCGGTTTGGTGGTCGTGCTGCTGTTGTTCACCGACAGCGGGCGCACGGCGCTCGTCGTCGGCGCGGTGTGGGCGGTGCTGGTGTCGGCCGGATACTTCGTGCTGCGCAAACTCGGCAGTTCCAGCACGCCGACCGACGTCACGCACACCAGCTGACGGACGGTTTCCGCTAGGCGGCGAGGAAGAGCGCGGCGGCGCCGATCGCCTCCACAGCGCCATAGAACCAGGTGGGATAGAACGCGGTTCGCTCATCGAGCACGGCCGAGAGCACCCGGCCGAGGGCCATGCCCGCCAATGCCGCGCCGATCGCGACCATGATCCCGCCGCGCAGTCCTGCGAGGTCGATGGCGGCCACCGCGAGCACGGCCGCCATCGCCAGTCCGAAGCCGCCGTAGACGGCGCGCACCTCGTAGCGCGCGCTCGGTTCGGTGAGCCGGATGCCGAACGGCTGGATCAGAGCGGCGGGCGCGGCGAGCGCGTAGCTACCCATACCCAGGAAGAACACGCCGACTATCACACATACGGCCTGCGCCACTGCGACCTCCAGAATCTCGTCCGGTTGGAACGCCCAGCTTGCGCTGGGTGCGATGGCGAACGCTTCCGAAAACCCGCTGCCTCGCCTCAGGCGTTCGCCGCGCGCCGGGGCATCATGGCCGAGGCGACGAGCAGGACGACGGCCATCGCCGCGATCGTGACGAAGACCAGATGCACCGCCGAGGCCAGTGTGGCGGGCTCCGGATGATCGGTATGGCCGACGCGCGAGTTCACTATGGCGCCGAACACCGCGACGCCCACCGCACTGCCGATCGAGCGTGCGAACATGTTGGCCGAGGTGACCACACCCCGCTCGGTCCATTCGGCGCTGGTCTGCGCGGCGATCAAGGTGGGGGTGGCGACCAGTCCCATCCCGGTGCCGATCACGAAGCAGGACGCCGCGACCTGCCACAGGGTGGAATGCTGCGTGATGAACAACGTGCTGGTGGCGCCGAGGGCGGCCAATCCGCTACCGATCAAGGCAGTGGTGCGAAAGCCGAAGCGCAGGTACACCTTTCCCGCTTGGGACGCGGCCAGCGGCCACCCCAGCGTGAGTGCGCCCACCGTCAGACCCGCGACCAGCGCCCCGGTGCCCAGCACGCCCTGGGTGAAGGTGGGGACATAGGAGGTCGCGCCGAGAACGACGGCGCCGACCAGCACCGACGCCAAGCTGCTCGCGATCACGACGCGCCGGGTGAACACCCACAGCGGCAGGATCGGATTCCGCGCTCCGCGTTCCACCAGCCCGAACAGCACGAGCACGAACGCGCCGCCCGCGAAGATCCCGATGCTCGACGGAGACGACCACGCCCAGGCTTGCCCGCCTTCGAGCAGTCCGAGGATCAACGCGCCCGCGCCGAACGTCAGCAGTGCCGCGCCCAGATAGTCGACGCTCTGCCGCTGCCGGGGCGCGCTCTCGGCGAAATTACGCACCAGCATCCATCCGGCGAGCGCGGAGAGCGGAAGGTTGATCAGGAAGATCCAGCGCCAGCTGACGTACTCGGCGAACAGGCCGCCCAGCAGCGGGCCCGCCACACTCGACATGGCCCACACACTGGCCAGGTAGCCCTGGACCTTGGCACGCTCGGACAGCGTGTACAAGTCGCCCGCAATCGTCATCGTCATCGGCTGGATCGCTCCCGCGCCGATACCCTGGACGGCGCGGAAGACGATCAGTCCGAGCATGCTGGTCGCGACGCCGCACAGCAGCGAACCCAACGCGAACATCGCGATGCCGAACAGGATCACCGGTTTACGGCCCACGGTGTCGGCGAGTTTGCCGTAGATCGGCACCGTCACCGCCTGCGCCAGCAGATAGATGGAGAACAACCAGGGGAACTGCGCGAAGCCGCCGAGACTGTCGGTGATGGTGAGCACCGCCGTGGCGATGACCGTCGAGTCGAGCGCGACCAGCGCGGTCGCCAGCATCAGCGAGCCGAGGATGGCACCGCGCTCGGATCGGAAACCCACGGACACCGTCGCGGTCTCGGTCGCCACCCGCGGCCCCTCTCGTTCGCCTGTCTAACCACCTCGAACGACCGTATCCGGTTGCCGACTATTCCCGCATGGAATTTTTTTTCCGCCCTGTGAACCGGGAAGGGCTGCTCACCGGAGCGTCGGTGAGCAGCCCGTGCTCCGATTTCAGTGGGACAGATCCGCCCCGGTGGGTGGCGGCTCGGCTTCGAGTACGGCGAGTTCCTCGTCGGTGAGCAGCCGCGAGCGGATCAGGAAGCGCACGCCTTCGGGCGCTTCGAGAGAGAACCCGCTACCTCGGCCGGGCACCACGTCCACGGTGAGATGGGTGTGCCGCCAGTAGTCGTACTGGTCGGCGCTCATCCAGAACGGGGTGTCCGCCGCCGGATACCCGAGCAGCACGTCCGACCCGCCGACTCGGAACTCACCGCGCGGGTAGCACATCGGTGCGCTGCCGTCGCAGCAGCCGCCGGACTGATGGAACATCACCGGACCGTGCTGTTCGATCAGTCGGCGCAGCAGCGCTTCCGCGGGTCCGGTGAACTCGACGCGGCGGACCGGCTGCGGCATCAGAAGAATCCGAGCTTGTCCGGCGAGTAGCTGACCAGCAGGTTCTTGGTCTGCTGGTAGTGGTCGAGCATCATGCGGTGGTTCTCGCGTCCGATGCCGGACTTCTTGTACCCGCCGAAGGCCGCGTGCGCGGGGTAGGCGTGGTAGCAGTTGGTCCACACCCGGCCCGCCTTGATCTGGCGGCCCAAGCGGTAGGCGGCGTTGATGTCCCGGGTCCACACACCCGCGCCGAGTCCGTAGAGGGTGTCGTTGGCGATCTTCAGCGCCTCGTCCACGGAGTCGAACGTGGTCACCGACACGACCGGTCCGAAGATCTCTTCTTGGAAGATCCGCATGTCGTTGCGGCCGGAGAAGATCGTGGGCTCGACGTAGAAGCCGCCGGGGAACTCCTCGACCTTGCGCGGGCCGCCGCCGGTGAGCACTTCGGCGCCTTCTTGGCGGCCGATGTCGATGTAGGACAGGATCTTCTCGAACTGGTCGTTGCTGGCCTGCGCGCCGATCATGGTGGCCTCGTCGAGCGGATTGCCGCTGCGGATGGCTTTGGTCCGTTCGATGCACCGGGCGATGAACTCGTCGTAGATCGAGGAGTGGATCAGCGCGCGGGACGGACAGGTGCACACCTCACCCTGATTGAGCGCGAACATCACGAAGCCCTCCACGGCCTTGTCCAGGAAGGCGTCGTCGTCGGCCATGATGTCGGGCAGGAAGATGTTGGGGCTCTTGCCGCCCAGCTCGAGCGTGACCGGGATGATGTTCTCGCTGGCGTACTGCATGATCAGCCTGCCGGTGGTGGTCTCGCCGGTGAAGGCGACCTTGGCCACGCGCGGGCTGGCCGCCAGCGGCTTGCCCGCTTCGACGCCGAAGCCGTTGACCACGTTGAGGACTCCCGGCGGCAGCAGATCGGCGATGAGTTCGACGACCTTCAGGATCGAGGCCGGGGTCTGCTCGGCGGGCTTGAGCACCACCGCGTTGCCCGCGGCGAGGGCGGGCGCGAGCTTCCAGGTGGCCATGAGGATCGGGAAGTTCCAGGGGATGATCTGGCCGACGACGCCGAGCGGCTCGTGGAAGTGGTAGGCGATGGTGTCGGCGTCGATTTCGCTGATCCCGCCTTCCTGGGCGCGGACCGCCCCGGCGAAGTAGCGGAAGTGGTCGACCGCCAGCGGCAGGTCGGCGGCCAGCGTCTCCCGTACCGGTTTGCCGTTCTCCCACGTCTCGGCCACCGCCAGCGCCTCGAGGTTGTCCTCGATCCGGTCGGCGATCTTGTTGAGGATGTTGGCCCGTTCGGTCGTCGACGTCGCGCCCCACGCGTCGGCCGCCTGATGCGCGGCGTCCAGGGCCAGGTCGATGTCGGCGGCCGAGGACCGCGCGACCTCGCAGAACGTCTGGCCGTCCACCGGCGACGGGTTCTCGAAGTAGCGGCCTTCGACCGGCGCGGTCCACTCACCGCCGATGAAGTTGTCGTAGCGCGTGGCGAATTCGACGACGCTGCCCTCGGTTCCCGGCTTCGCGTAGCTCATGGCGGGTGACTCCTCGCTGGTTGCGGACGTGGTGCACACGGCGGATCGGCCGTGATGCGGGTCACTATGCCCGGCGAGGGTTGACGAAACGTTGAGGCGCGCGAGCTCAGTCGCGCAGCGCGCCGTGCAAACGGGCGACCGCGAGCGCCCGGCGTCCGTCGCCCCGGGGAAGCAAGCGCAACGCGTGTTCGTGGATCTCGATGTCGTGCGGTGCGCGCTCCCCGTAGCGCAGCGCGTGCTCGACGTTTCCGCTGGACAGCACCGCGGTGCGCACACCGACTTCCAGGTACTCGCGCCACTGCACGATGCCCGGCGTGTCCGAATCCGGCAGCAAGGGGCCGCGATACAACTCGACCGCCGTCGCGGTGTCGCCCGCTTCGAGCGCCGCGAGCACGTCCACGGCGTCACAGGACAGGGGGCTCACCAGCCGATAGACGCGGCTGGTGATGTCGCCGCCGGTGGCGCGACGCAGGTAGGACATCTCCGATTTGAGCGTGCTCGTGCCGACCGGCCGGTCGCCGTACACCGCGAAGTGCAGGCGTTCGTGGGTGAAGCCCTCGGGCTCGAGCGCCAACAGCGTCAGTAGCTCCAGGTGTCTCGGGCGCAGCCGGACGGGTGCGCCGTCCCGGATCAGGCGGGCCGCGCCGAGGCAGGTCAGCCGGACCCCGGGCGCGGCCATCCGGTGGTGCAGCTTGGTCTCGATGGCGGTGACCAGGGTGCGGGCGGTGGACATGGCCAGCGGGTGGGCGCGGTCCCAGGTGGTGGACAGGTCGAGTACGCCGAGCTGGCGACCGTCCGCGCCACGGATGGGTGCGCAGTAGCAGACCCAGCCGTGCAGTGCGGCGACCAAGTGCTCGGCGGAGAACACCGTGTGCGGCTGTTCGGTGCGCAGCGCCAGCGAGAGCGCGTTCGTGCCCATGTGCGCCTCGTCCCAGCGACCGCCCGGCGCGAAGTTCACCTGTTCGGCGCGGCGGCGCATCACCGGACCACCGTGCGACCAGAGGATGGTTCCGGTCTCGTCGGTGATCGCCGCGACGTAGCCCGCGCCCTCGGTGATGTCGCGCAACTGATCGGTCAACTCGGATACCGGTGTGCGCAAAGAAGACGCGGCCCAGCGCGCGGTCACGTCGGCGTCGGCGAGTGGCGCGTGCTCGCAGGACGGATCGACGGTGCGCAGCGACCGTAGCCATGACTGCGCCACCTCGCTGCGCAGCGCGGAATCACCCTGCGGGGTCCCGGCCGGTATCCATCGGGACCACTCTTGTTCCAGTGCAGCGCGCCGCTGCGAGAGGGAACTGCGCTGTGCCATCTCGCGGATCCTGTGTCTCGCTCCGATCGTCTCCGTGCCATCCCATCATGCCCCAGCGCACGGCCGGGCATTTGGTTTTGGCTCGCGGTCCACGGGGCTGGACGGCAACCGTCGACGGTCGGATCGCCGCGTCCCCCTCGGCGAGTGGCGCGCGAGCGCACGCGCCAGGGAATCCCGGCGGTTCGACCGGCGAGCGGTGTGCGGTCGCCCTGCGGCGGCCGCACACCGAACCGGCCGACTACGGCGTGGAGAAACCGATCAGCGCACCGATGCCCGCGCCGATCGGGATGGTGACCAGCGCGCCGACCCCGCCGAGGAAGAAGCCGAGCACGGCGCCGATCCCCGCGCCGATGAGGGCGCCGATCCCGGCGTTGTACTGCTTGCGGGCGAGCGTCTCGTCCTCACCGACGAACTGGTTGAGGCGCTCGGTGGTGGCGGGCGAGCCCACCGGCGTCACCGTGAGGGTGCGGCCCGCGTCGGTGATCGCGGGGGCCAGCCCGTGGGTCGCGCCGGAGGCCTGGAACGCCAGCGGCAGCGTCGCGACGACCTGTCCCGTTTCGCTCCGCAGCTCGACCGCCGCGGCGTCGGCCGTCAACGCGAAGGTGCCCGCGTCGAGGGTGGTGACCACCCCTGTCCCGTCGGCGGCGGGAGCCGAGGTGAAACCGAGGCCCTGCTCGACACCGTGCACACTGACCTGCGCGGGCGTCGCGGGCTGGGCGTGCGCGACGCCCGTCGCAATTCCGGTGGCCCCGACCGCGAGTAGGGCGGTTGCGGCGAATCTATTGACTCTCATCGTATTTCCCCACTTAGTCGTGTCGGCCACGAGTGCCGACGAATCCCCAAGATGCCGGTTCTCGGCCCCACCATTCTGGCCGCAGTGGATTCCCGAAGCAATCGTTCTGCGAATTCCGTGGAAAAATCCGTGCTGCGCTCGCGACGAATGCGAGCATGAATTATGCGGGGACACTGGTGGTTTCGTCGATACGATGCCGCCGATTGCCGAATATGTGCTATTGACTTGCGGCGCAGCAAAATTGGTCAGACGAGTGGGGCGATTTCAGCAAAAAGTCCTGGTTCCGAGAGTGATTCAGTCGATAGGGACCGCTGGACGCTGCGGGGATGCTGCGTCAATGCCCCCCACTGCACTCAGGTGAGCGGTGGCAGCGGCGCCGGTAGTGCGATAGCCGGGTCCGGTGTCGTAGCCGGTGACCGGGTCCAGATGTGGTCGGCGAGATCGCGCCCGCGCTGCGGCCGCCAGCCGTCTCGCCCACGGCGGCAGATGATTCCGGTTCCGCGCTCACGATGCCGCGCGGAGCCGGGATCACCTGGCCGACTGTGCGGGATCGTTCCTGCTCAGAACGCGCTACCGGAGCCGGGCAGCAGCCAGGCGATGCCGGGCCAGACGCCGAACGGGCTGCCCCAGTAGCCGAACGGGCTACCCCAGTAGCCGCCGTAGCCGCCCCATCCGCCGTAACCACCCCAGCCGCCGTAGCCGCCGTGGCCCCACCCGCCGTGGCGGTGCCAGCCGCCGTGGATCTCGTCGGCCTGGGCCGTCTGTGTAACGGTCGGCTGCGCCACGGCGGGTGCGGCGACCGCGGGCACGGCGGCCGCGGCAACGGGGGTCAGTGCGAGCGCGGCGACCATCGCCACGCGGACAACCGCTCGCCGGGCGCGTCCGGTCTCGACGTCGTGAATCATCGGTACTTCCTCACTTCGGTACGTCATCGTCCGGTCGGTGACCGATTCGGAAGGTCATCGACCCAATCTCACCACCACGCATCGTACCGTTGAATAACGGTACGTTCAATGTGGTTCGGTCGTGCGAAAATTCGCGGCAGGCATGTCGGCGCTCGTGCCGGGCGGTCACGCTGGGTACCGTCGGGTCAGCGGACACTCGAGAGGAGTCGACTGATGGCGACCAGTGCCGACGTGCTGACCGACGCTTACGAGCGGATCAGGGAGGTGGTGCACGAAGCGGTCGACGGACTGGGGGAGGACATCCTCGCTCACCGGATCGATGCGGGGGCCAACTCGATCGCGTGGTTGATCTGGCATCTGACTCGTGTGCAGGACGACCACATCGCGGATGTGGCCTGTATCGAGCAGGTCTGGACCGCCCATGGCTGGTACGACCGCTTCGGGCTACCCATCGACAAGGGCGCGACCGGCTACGGCGACCAGCCCGCCGACGTCGCGGTGGTCCGAGCGCCCGCCGAGTTGCTCACGGGGTATTACGACGCGGTGCACGAACAGACGCTGCGCTTCGTCCGGGGACTGGTGGACGGCGATCTGGACCGCGTCGTGGACACCCGATGGGATCCGCCGGTGACGCTGGGTGTGCGGCTGGTCAGCGTGATCTCGGACGATCTGCAGCATGCGGGCCAAGCGGCGTTTCTGCGCGGCGTGCTGGAACGAAGGAGATAACCGGCACCGGGAAGTCGCCGGCTCTGCGCGGCCCGCGCTGTGACGTAAGTTGATGCCGCGCAAGCCGAATGTTCACAGAGAGTGCCGCCGTGGTCGTGAAGAGTGTTCTGGTCGGTGTCGCCGTGCTCGTTCTCGTGGGAGTCGTCGTGCTCACGGTGGTCGGCGCGCACTGGTATATATGGCGGCGACTCGTGCGGGACACGACCACAGCGGCTTCCCGCGCGCGTCGCGTCGGCACCTCCGTTGCTTTGGCAGGACCCTTGCTGCTGCTGGGCACGACGGTGGCGGAGTTGGCGTCCGCTCCGTTCGCGTTGATCCGGATCATCGCCTGGCCCGGCTACCTGTGGGGCGCGTTGTTCATATACCTGCTGTTCGCGCTGGTGGCCGGCGAGCCGATTCGAGCTTTGGCGCTGCGCTGGTCTGATCGAGGCCGGGTGCCACGCGAACCGAAGACACATGCGGAAACCGGGTTCGCGTCGGAGTCCGTCGCGGGAGCCGGGTTGGGACCGGGTGCCTCGGCGGGAGCCGTGCAGGAGTCGTTGGTGGGGGCAAGGTCGGAGCTGGATTTCCCAGCGGGAGCGGGGCTGGGGCCCGAGTCGTTGGCGGGGCCGGAGTCGCTGGCGAGGGCCGGGTCTGAGCTGGAGTTCCCAGCGGGAGCTGGGCTCGGGCCCGAGTCGTTGGCGGGGGCGGGGTCCGGGGCGGCGGTCCCGGCGGGAGCCGAGTTGGCGCCGGAGTCGTTGGCGGGGCCCGAGTCTGGGCTGAAGCCGTCAGCGGGAGCTGGGTCAGCGCCGGAGTCGTCGGCTGGAGTTGGGGCTGGGCTGGAGTCGTCGGTTGGGGCTGGGGCTGGGCTGGAGTCGTCGGTTGGGGCTGGGGCTGGGGCTGGGCCGGAGTCGCTGGCGAGGGCCGGGTCTGAGCTGGAGTCTTCAGCGGAAAGCGGTTCCACCTCGGCGAGAACCGTCTCCGCTCCGGAGTCCCCGCGGGGCACGACCGCTCCGGCCGAGTCCCCGCTGACCCGGGTGCCGCGCCGTGTCTTCGTCGCGCGGGTGATGGGTGGCGCCGCCGTCGCCGCGGCCGCGACCACGGTCGGTATCGGCGCCCATGGCGTGCTGGACGGACCCGGTGTGAAGCGGGTCGCCGTGCCGCTGGCGAAGTTGCCGCGCCGAGCGGACGGGTTCCGCATCGCGGTGGTGAGCGACGTGCATCTCGGCCCGATCCTGGGACGCGGCTTCGCCGAACGCGTGGTGCGCACCGTCAACGACACCCGGCCCGACCTCGTCGCGGTCGTCGGCGACCTGGTGGACGGCAGCGTCGAACACCTCCGCTCGGCCGTCGAGCCGCTGGCCGGACTGCGTGCCCGGCACGGTGCGTTCTTCGTGACCGGGAACCACGAATACTTCTCCGGCGCCGAGCAGTGGGTGGAGCATGTGCAGGAACTCGGCATGCATCTGCTCGCGAACGCTCGCGCCGAGCTGCCCGGATTCGACCTGGCGGGCGTGAACGACGTGCAGGGCGAGCGAACCGGACAGGGCCCGGACTTCGGCAAGGCGCTCGGCGACCGCGACCGCACGCGCACCGCCGTGCTGCTGGCGCACCAGCCCGTGCTGATCGAGGACGCGGTGGCGCACGGCGTCGACCTGCAGCTGTCCGGCCACACCCACGGCGGCCAGCTCTGGCCGGGCAATTACCTTGCGGGCCTGGCGAATCCGACCGTCGCCGGGCTGGAACGGTACGGCGACACCCAGCTGTACGTCTCCCGGGGGGCCGGGGCGTGGGGCCCGCCGGTGCGGGTCGGCGCACCGTCGGACATCACCGTCGTGGAACTCGTGTCGCTCCAGGCTTGAACGCCGAACTCGCGGGTCAGCCGAACAGACCGCCCAGCACACCGCCGCTCTGGCCGGCCTCCTGCCCGCCGCCGGTGCCTCCGACGAAACCGCCCGGCGGCAGCTCCGACGGCTGCACGATGACGAAGCCGCGTCCGGAGAACGACAGCGTCATCCCCTCGCCGGTGCTGCGGCCCATCAGCCTGCCCAGCCCGAACGAATCATTGCGTTTGATGCCGGTCTGCAGGCTCGACGACCACGCCACCGCCGCCTGCGGATCGGCGTAGGTCGGCTGGTCGACGTTGAGCACCACGGGCGTACCGTGCGTGGTGATGGCGATGCGGCCGCGGCCGGTGAAGACGCAGTTGAACAACCCGGCGTTGCTCGCGAATCCGGCGGCGCCCTGCACCATCCGGATGTCGTAGCGCAGGCCGGAATCGAAGGCGAGCACATTGGCGCCGTTGATGGTGAGGCCGTCGGTGCCGTCCAAATCAATGGTGTGCACGTCGGCGGCGCCGTTGGCGACGAACAGGTCGCCGCGCCCGGACACCTTCATCAGCGGAACGCCCTCACCGGTCAACCGCTGCTGGATCGCCCGGCCGATCCCGCCCGCGCCGAGCGCCTGGAACTGCAGATCGCCCTGGTAGGCGACCATCGATCCGGCCCGAGCCATGACCTCGCCGTTGACGGCCACCTTGATCATCTTGCCGCCCTGCTTCTGGATGCCCGCGCCGGTGACTTCGGCGTGGCTGGGGGCGAACAGTTCGCTCTGCATCGGCAGCGCTCCTTGCTGAGGTGAGGGCATCGGTGGTGGCGGCACCGCGGCGGCCGGCGCGGAATAGGCCGGTTGCGGTGGATAGGCGGGCGGGGGCGCGGGCTGGTACGCGGGAGGTGGCGCAGGTTGGTGTGCCGGGGGCGGCGCAGGTCGGTATGCCGGTGCGGGAGCGGGTGACGAGGTCGGCTGGGCCGGTTCATCATCGATGTTCACACCGAAAGCCGTTGCGATACCAGCCAAACCGTTGTCGTACCCCTGGCCGACCGCACGCACTTTCCATCCGCCGCCGCGGCGGTAGATCTCGACGCACACCACAGCGGTCTCGGTGCTCAAGCCCGTCATCGGAAAGGCGAGTGTGCTCGACGAAGACGCGATGGTCGCGCGCAGCGAGCCCGCGGCGGCGAAAGTCGCTGGCCCGCTGCCGTCGAGGCTCGCGGTGACCACGACGCGGTCCACGTCGCTGGGCAGCGCGCCGGTCTGGATGTCCACCACGTCGCCCGCGCCCTGGCCGTGCCGGTAGGTGACGCCCGGGGCGACCGGTTGATTGAAGAACACGAAATCGGCGTCGGAGCGCACGCGCCCCGCCGAGTTCAGCAACAGCGCCGATACGTCGACGGGAGCTGAGCAGGTGACGGTGACCGCCAGCCGGTCGCCGGGCGCGGGGCGGTTCTCACCGCGGGCGAGATCGGTCACGGCAGGCCGTCCGATCCGCGGCGGTGTCGGGTTGACATGCGATTCACGGGCTCCAGTGTGTCGTGCGCCCGCAACCCGCGCCACACGCGTACCCGGAATGGGCGGCCACCAGGCGTTTTCTTGTCACGCAGCCCCATTCGCTCGGGCCGGGCTTGCTGGTCGGATGTGGTACCGGCAACTGCTCGCCGACCGGACCGAACAGTGGCAACAGCGTCGCATGGCGCCCGCGTCGACGTGACCCGGCGCGAGGTCGCCACGGTGCGGGCGGATCGCCATCTGTGCGCGAGCGACGGGGAACGTGTCCGCGCCTTCATCGCGTGACGGGGCAGCGCGCGGTAGTGATCGAGCGGAGGTGCCGAATCCGCCTGGCTGCTATGGCGAATCCCCGTGACCCGGAAGAGCCCGGCCGGGTCTGCCGGGCTCGAGGCTGGTCAGAGGACTTCGGCGTACATGGTGCCGTCGAGGATGCCGAACTCGACCTGTCCGGGGAACAGGGGAAGCGCGCCGGTGGCGTGCTTGGTGTGGTTGAGGGCGATAGTTTCGGTGGCCCACCGGTGCAACGGCTCGGGTAGCCGGAGAACCCGGTGGTCGGTGCAGCGAACATAGGGATAGGTGGTCTCGCCCGGCCGGGCGAGCGGGTTGTGGATGTCGAGCGCGGCGATGTCCAGGACCAGGCCGGTCTGCTTGGCGGAGGCGACGGTCGGTGGCTGCAGTTCGATGTCGTCCATGACCGAAGACGGTAGCTCGAAGGATGCCCAATGCGGGTGATTCCCACTGAATGTCCTTTGGATTTCATAGAAAATGGGGGACGGCGAGGTTCATCTATTCGGGTGAACCCCACCGCTACCACCAGCGATCGCGGCACGCTTGGGCGTGCGGTGCCGCGCCGGATGTCCCGGAGCCACCGGGACGGTGACGAGCCTAAGCGACGCTGAAGATTCGCGGAGGCGTTTCCGCGGATTCGGCAGGAGTTGCCGACCGGCCCGCATCCGGGGGCGACCGGTCGGTAACCGCCGTCGGAATGTCCGGTTTCCGGCAGCCCGGCTTACTATGCCAGCGGCGTGAAACAAGCTGTGCGCGTTGCTTATCCGGCACGGCTGCGTGCTGTTCGGTCTATTTCAGGAGGGTGGAAGACGTGCTCTATGTAGTCATCGCGGCCATTGTCGTGACCTTGTTGGCCGTGTCGGCCGTGGCGATGGTGTGGGATCCGCGCCGCCGTGCGGAGTCGGACGAATACGACTACGAGTACGACATGAACGAGGAGGACGCCCTGGCGGACGAGTACGCCCGCCCGCGCAACGTCGAATGGCCGCGCAAGGAGAGCGTCTGATCGGCGGCAACGGCCGCCCGGCAGGCGGTGGCGACCCTGGCGCCCAGCTGAATGTGGCTGGGCGCCATTCCTTTTCGGGGAACTCCGCTCGAAGGCCGGGATCCGGTCACGCCACGGTGAAGTCGCGCCACGACGCGTGCAGTCCCTGCCCGCGCAGCGACGTGCTGCGGCCGTCTTCGATCGGATGCAGGGTGATGATGCCGAAACCGATCTGCACGGTCTCCGGCAACCGCGGTGCGCGCGTGGTGTACACCGGGATGTCGTCGACGTACCAGCCTGCGGTGCCCGCGGCACGGTCGATGGTGACGCTGTAGCGGTGGAACTCGCCGGGTTTGATGTCGACCCCTGCCAAGGGCGCGTGCACGACGTGGGTGAACGCCTCTTCCGCGGGGACGACGCCCGGCACGAACAGCCGCTCGTGAATGGCGTACGCGTGCCTGCTCGTCGCGATGAGGTCGAAGACCTGGGCGCTGCTCATGTCGAGGACGTTGAACGCGGCGAAGCCGTCCCGGTAGTCCTCGCCGGTGACGCCGATGTTCTCCGCCGCCAGCTCCACCGCGAAGGTCCGCGGTCCGCCGGTGAGATCGAACGTTTCGGTCGACACCAGCAGATGCTTCGGGTTGTCCAGAATCTGGACCTCGGCGTGGGATCGGGTGAAGGCGTCGATCCGGACCGATACCGCGCCCTCGCCGACCTCGGTGCGGGCGGCCGGGTCGGCGTAGCGCCACGTCTGGTCCGGTCCGAGGGGGACTTCGAGGAAGCGCCACCGGTCTTCGCGTAGAGCCGGTCCGCTCAGGTCGTCGTATATCATCGCGGCAGTTACCTTTCAGCCGATTCGTTCGGGGGGATCCGATAGGTCGTCCTCGGTCGCCCGGCGGCGCAGGGGGGTCACGACGCCGTTCGACGATCCGGACTTATAGCCGACGCCGCCGAGCAGCAGACGTTCCTCCGTCAGCCGCGGCCGCAGCGCGGGCCCCATCGGCCACCAGTCGTCGAGTTCGACCAGACCGGGCTCGATCAGTTCCAGATCGCCGAAGTACGAGGCGATCTGCTCCCGGGTGCGGTACCACCCGGAGCCCAGGCCCATTTCGGTGAAACGCCGTTGCAGCTCGATGGCCATCTCGTGCGCCTCGCCGCCGTCGGCGGGATCGTAGAAATGCGTGATCGCGACGTAGGAGCCGGCGGGCAGCGCATCGATGTACTGACGCATGATCCCCGCCGGATCGAGATCGTCGTCGACGTGATGCAGGATGCCGCACAGGATCAGCGCCAGCGGTCGGGTGAGGTCGAGGTGCTGGGTCACCTCGGAGTTCGCCAGCAGGGTTTGCGGGGCGGTCAGATCCGCGGGCACGAAATGGGTGAACTCGTTGCGCTCGAGCAGTACGCGGCCGTGGATGTTGCACACCGGATCGTTGTCGACGTACACCACGCGCGCCGCGGGGTTCTGCTGTTGCGCGATCTCGTGTGTGTTGCCGACGGTGGGCAGACCGGCGCCGATGTCGAGGAATTGGCCGATGCCGACGGTCCCGGCCAGATAGCGCACGACGCGGTGCAGCCAGCGGCGATTCATGCGGGCCACGTCGCTCTGCCGCGGTGCGACTTCGGCGACTCGGTCGCGTACGTAGCGGTCTACTTCGTAGTTGTCCTTGCCACCGAGGGTGGCGTCGTAGACGCGGGCGATGCTCGCGCGTGTCGTGTCCACGCCTACCGGCGCGCGGACACCGGTCTGGGGAGCGGGATCGGACATGGAGACCTCTCTCTAGTTTCCGTCGCCTGGCTCACCAGCCTAGGGACCGCCGAATCGGGGAGCAATCCGTGCGGATGCATTCGGCCAGTGCTGCTTTCGTGAACCCATGGTGGTCTTGCCGAGCGCGACTGGGCATGGGAACCGGTCGGTATTCATCGGTCGCGGGCGACGACTCAGGACGCGCCGGGCCGGTACAGCACCCGTCCGGGCAGCCACCCGCCCTGGACATGCGTCACGCGCCACCAGTCGATGTGCACCTCCACCGCCTCGATGGGCGTGGACAAGAACGGTTCGATCTGTGGCTCCTTCCGTAACAGCGTCCGGAACGTCTCCTCCCGCTCGCTCGCGCCGGTGCGGACCACGGCCGTGCCGAGGCCTTGTGCGAACGGGTTGAGGAATCCGTCGGGGACGACCTTGACTCCGATGCTGGGATTGGCGCGCAAGCAGTCCAACGTCCGTCCGCCCGACTCGAGCACGAGCGTCAAGCGGAACGGATCGCCGTTGAGCTCGGCGAAGAACGCGTTCGAGCACCAGTTCACGCCCGCTTTCGACGTGGCGAGGTCGATGCTGGTGAAGCCGAGGACACCGGTCAGCTTGTCCTGGATGTCCTGATCGGTGATCCGCACGTCGTTCGATGTCATGTCGGGCTCCGTGGTGGGGGACGGGTTCAGGTTTTGCGGCCGACGCCGCCGAGCATGAGACGTTCATCCGGCCACGGCGTGCGCAGCGCTGGGCCGCCGGGCCACCATTCGTGCAGCTCCACCAATCCCGGTGGAACCATCTCCAATCCGTCGAAGAAAGCCTGGATCTCCGCGCGGGTGCGCCAGCGTCCGGTGCCGAGGCCCCCGTCGTGCAGTGCTCGTTCGGCCAGTCTGGCCAGCGCGTGCAGTTGTTCGCTCTCGGCGGCCGGATCGAAGAAGTGGCTGATCATCACATAGGACCCAGGGGCGAGGCGATCGATATACCGCCGCATGATGCCCGCGGGGTCCCGATCGTCGTCGACGTGGTGCAAGGTGCCGCACTGCATCAGCAGCACCGGTCGGGTCAGATCGAGGTAGCCGTTGACCGCGGGGTCGTCGAGCACGTCGTCCGGCCGGGTCAGGTCCAGGTCGAGAAAGTGCGTGCGTTCGTTGGCTTCCAGCAGCTTGCGCCCGCGCGCGGCGCAGATCGGGTCGTTGTCCACGTAGACCACCGCGACCTCGGCGCCGAGTTCCTGGGCGACCTCGTGGGTGTTCTTCTGCGTGGGCAGCCCGCTGCCCAGATCGAGAACCTGGTCGACACCCGCCGACCGCGTGACGTACCGGACCACCCGCTCGAGCCAGCGCCGATTCGCGGCGCCGACGTCGTCCTGGTGCGGCACCGCCTTCTTCAAGCGCTGGTACACCTGCCGGTCGGACTCGAACCAGTCCGTCCCGCCGAGGGCATAGTCGTACACCCGCGCGATACTGGGTATCTCCGGGTCCACACCCGCTAGTCGGGTCGATCCCTCTGCCGACGTCATGGCGCTCCTCCTCCGCGTGGCCACCGTCGGGGGCGACTCTACGCACAGCCGTCGCGGCGCGCCGGGGAATCCGGCCCGGATATTGCGTTGGCGCTCTTGCGAATCCATTCGTGCGTATCCGATTCGCGGCGCGCGCTCGCGTCCGGGCCGGCGTTTGCGTGCGGCCGAGTAGGATCGTCAGCCGACGTTCCGACAGCTGTGATGGTGGAGGCACTACGCCGCGCGGTCTAACCCCCGATCGGCCGGAGGCATGCATGACCAACGACGAGGACAGTGGTGACAACGCCGAATTCCCTGCGGCAGAACGTGGTCCGACGGTACTGCGGATCGCGCTCGGCAGCCGGTTGCGTCAGCTGCGCGAGGGCTGCGGAATCAGCAGGGAGGCGGCCGGCGACGCGATCCGTGGATCGCATGCCAAGATCAGCAGGCTGGAGCTGGGCCGGACCGGGTTCAAGGAACGCGATCTGCACGACCTGCTGAACCTCTACGGAGTTGTCGACCCCGCTGAACGCGAAACGTACTTCGAACTGGCTCGGCGGGCCAACGACCCGGGGTGGTGGCAGCACTACAGCGATCTGCTCCCGGCGTGGTTCGAGACCTACATCGGCCTCGAACAGGCCGCCACCACGATCCGCACCTACGAGGCGCAGTTCGTCCCCGGGCTGCTGCAGACCGCCGATTACGCACGGGCGGTGATCCAGCTGGGCAATACCGACGAGACCGAACGCCGCGTCGCCATTCGCATGCGCCGCCAGCAGATCCTCTACCGTGCCGCCGCTCCCACGCTATGGGCTGTCATCGACGAGAACGCGCTGCGCAGGCCGGTCGGCGGAGTGGAGGTGCTGCGCGAGCAGATCGAGCATCTGGTAGCAATGGCCGACCGTCCCAGCATCCGGATCCAGGTGCTGCCGTATGCGGCGGGTGGGCACTCCGCCGCGGGCGGTCCGTTCAGCATCCTCCGGTTTCCCGAGCCCGAGCTGCCCGACATCGTCTACACCGAGCAGCTCACCAGTTCCCTGTATTTCGACAAGCAGCGCGATGTCGAGCTGTACATGTCGGTCATGAACCGGATCAGCGTGGAGGCGCTTTCCCCGGCCGAGAGCGTGCGCTTCCTGCGCGAGCTGCTCACCGAGCCGCAATCGGGCGAATAGGACTGACTCGATCGTTGTTGCCGAGTGCGGTATCCGTGCTCGACGTGTGTGCGCCGGCTCGGCGCGGGAAGTTTGCCAAAAGGGTCGCGGGCGACCGAGGAGTCGCCGCGGCGTGCTGTCGATGGCGGGATGGCGTCGTGCGTTCGGAAACCGGTCGGTCGGCGCGGAGCGGCGGAGAGCGAAGGCTCCGAATCGAATCCTCGCTCCGTGACGTGAAATCCGTTGTCGTCGGCGCGAACTCGGTGAAATGCGATCTGCAGAAGGTAACAGTTCGATATCGCCGCATTGCATCCGATACTGATTTGTTATCGATCAGCCTGCGTTCACCTCGATTTTCGAGGTTTTCGAGACCGGTGGCGCCAATGCACATGCACGCGCGCATGTACGTACCGATGGACGATCACCGATGCGACGCGGCCGCCGTGGTGTGGCAGTATCCCTGTCGAGGTCGGGGTCTGAGGATCGGCTCGGGCACTGGCTGGTTCGGCCACGGCGACCCCAACGCGAGTTGGGGTCGCCGGCGGAGCCGTCGCGACCCGCTCCGATGTCCGGATTGCCGATAGTTCACGGCGTCAGCACGATCCGGATCGGATTGCCCTCCTTGCTTTCCAACGCGTGTACCGCTTTGTCCGCTTCGGACAGGCGGAGCACGGCACTTACCGACTTGGCGAAATCGAGCCGATGCGCGCGGCGCAGGCGCACGAGTTCGAGCACATGGTCGGGCTCGGAGCCGTAATGCCCGCGCAGCTGTTGCTGCCGAAAACTGAAGATGGTGCCGTTGGTGATCGTGATCGGCTTGTCGGTGAGCCCGACCAGCACCAAGCGTCCCTCGTCGGCGAGACATCCGACGGCTTGTTCGCGCACGGGCGCGAAGCCTGCGAAGTCGAACGCGGCATCGAGTCCCGCTCCCGAGGTGGCGGCGTACACCTTTTTCGCCAGTTCCGGGTCGGACGGATCGAGTGCGAGGTCCGCCCCGAATTCGAGCGCGCGCTGCCGGGCGGCGGGCAAGGGATCGACCGCGATGATCGGTGCGGCGCCGATCAGCCGGAGCAACTGCACCCCGTGCGCGCCGAGCCCGCCCACGCCCCACACGCCGGCCGACTCCGCGGCCCGCACTTGACCGGTACGGGTGATGGCGGCCCACGGCGTCGATACCGCGTCGGGGATGAAACAGGCCTGCTCGAACGGTAGGTCGTCGGGAATCGGCACCAGGGTGTCCGCGGCGGCCAGCGCGTATTCCGCCCAGCCGCCGTCGTAGTCCACGCCGCGGGTGTATGTTTTGCCGTCCCGGATCTCGCCCGCCTGCAACAACACCCGGTCGCCCGGTTGGGGACCCTGCACCTCGGGCCCGACGGTGTGCACCGTACCCGCGACCTCGTGCCCGAGGGTGACCGCGTCGCCGGCCAGGTACATCGGCGACAGCACGCCCTCGATGAGGTGGACATCCGACAGGCAGACACCGGCGGCCGCTACCTCGATCAGTACCTGACCCCGGCCCGGGGTCGGCACCGGGACGTCCTCCAGGCGGAACCGATGCCCGTCGGCGGCACGCGGGAACAGTCGTCCAGCAAGCATGTTCAACTCCTCAGCAGGCCGATCGGTTGATGTGCGCCGCGCGTTCCGGGGTGATCGATCAGGGCGTCCATGTGAGGCGGCCGCCCTCGAAGTCCTGGGCTTTCCCGTTCTCGAAGTCGTACTCGTCGCTGGTGGGGTAGCCGTAACGCCCGGCTTCGCCCCCCGCGGCCTCCCAGTTCTCGCGGATGGATCCCCAGACGACATGGGCGCCGGTGCGCGGGGCGTAATAGATGGCGCCGCCGCCGAACAGGTTGTAGCGGCCGTTGCCCGCGCGGGCGGGGGATTCGTCGGTGATGGGGAACCCGAGCGGACTGCTCTCCCAGCCGAAGGAACCCCACTTGTCGCGGATCACGCCGCCGATCTGATGCGCGGCGGTGCCGAGCGACCAATAGATCGACCCGTTCTGAAAGACGCTGTAGCTTCCCGGCTTCGATGGTGTCGCCACCTCCCGCGCCACGGGGTAGCCGAGCGCTCCGCCCTCGTAACCGAGATTGCCCCATTTGTCGCGGATGGCGCCACCGACCTGACGGGCGCCGGTGTCGGGGTGCCAGTAGATGGACGAGCCGCGCTCGAACGCTTGGTAGCGGCCGCCGCGCGCGGCGGAGTCCTCGGGTGTGACGGGGTCGCCGAAAAACGCGGGCCCACCGGCCTCGTCGTACTCCGCTTCGATCGCCCCGCCCACGTCGTAGGGGCCGATCGGGCGCGCCGCCGCATCGGGGAGGATGCCTGCGAGCAGGATGCCGAGCGCGGCGACGATGGCGAGCGCGCCGCGGGCGCGCGAGTGGTTCGGGCGACGGTGCCGTGCCAAAGTGAACTCCTGTGCATCTCGGGTGGGTGCGGGATGGAGCTGAAGCTTTCGGTCGGCGTGCGGAGATCAAGTTACCTCGCCGGGTCGCGATGCGGAGCGATACGAGGTACTCGAATGCCCCGGTGTCGTGCGGTGCGGTGGTCGGCGGCCATCCAACTCGTCTTGGGCTTCGAACAAACTGGCGGTGCTACCGTGCCCACGGTCGGATACGGTGCCGCCGGGGCAGGGTGCTCGCACCCTGCCTCGGCGGTGTCATGAACGGAACATGTTGCCGGGCAAGGGGTAAGTCCGATTTCAGCGGAGGACGTTCGCCGCCTCGGCGGCGATGGTCGCGGCGACCGCACCGAGGGCGGGGGAGTCCAGACGCCACTGCTGCCAGTACAGCGGGACATCGATGACGACGCCGGGATCGATCGAGACCAAGCGGCCGTCGGCTCGGCCGTCGCGGGTCTGCAGATCGGGGAGCATGCCCCAGCCGAGCCCGAGCCGGACCGCCTCGGCGAATCCGGTGGACGAAGGCACATAGTGGCGTGGCGGATTCAGCGGTTTGCGACCGCGCCTGCGCAGCAGGCGATCCTGCAGGTCGTCTTTGCGGTCGAACAGCACGACCGGAGCCGCGGCGTAGGACTTCGCCGTCGCCCCGTCGGCGAACCAGCTGGCGGCGAATTCCGGACTCGCCATCGGCCGGTAGCGAATCGCTCCGAGTCGATCGACCTTGCAGCCCTGCACCGGCTGGGCGGTCGAGGTGATCGCCGCCATCACGGTGCCGTCGCGCAGCAGACGCGTGGTGTGTTCCTCGTCCTCGCGATGGATCTCGAAGCACACGCCGCGCGGTGCGCGGGCCAGCGCGGGCAGCACCCAGGTCTCCAGGGAATCGGCGTTGACCGCGATGGGCACCCGGATCGGACCGTCGGAGGGTTCGCCGCCGAGTTCGCGTGCGGTATCGCCCGTCAACAACTGGATCTGCCTGGCCAAGCGCAGGACGGCCAGCCCCGATTCGGTGGCGCGCACCGGTTTCGTGCGCTGCACGAGAATCCGGCCCGCGGCGTCCTCCAGCGCCTTGATCCGCTGACTGATCGCCGACGGCGTGACACTCAGCCGTCGGGCCGCGGCGTCGAAAGTCCCCTCGGTGATCACGGCGTCGAGTGCGCGGAGCTGGTCGAGCTGGAGATCCATATTAAGGAAGCGTAATGATCGATAAGAATCTTTAGCTTGTCTGGGTATGATCCGCGGCCTTAGCGTCGCTGGACGTGAGCGTTTCCTCGGCGATGGTGGCGGCCGTGTCCGGTTTGGGCTTCGGCCTGTCGTTGATCGTGGCGATCGGTGCGCAGAATGCGTTCGTGCTGCGGCAAGGGATCAGTGGCAGGCACGTACTGGCGGTGGTGACGGTGTGCGCGGTGTCCGACATCGTGCTGATCGCGGCCGGGGTCGGCGGGTTCGGCGTGGTCGTGCAGTCGGCCCCGGGGGTGCTCGTGGTGGCGCGTTACGCCGGGGCGGCGTTCCTGATCGGCTATGCGCTGCTGGCGGCCCGGCGGGCGTTCGGCTCCGCCGCGCTGAGCGCCGAATCCGGGCGGACCACCGCGGCGCTCGGCGCGACGGTGGTCACCTCCCTCGCGCTGACCTGGCTCAACCCGCACGTCTACCTGGACACCGTGGTGCTGCTCGGCTCCCTCGCCAGCACGTACGCGAGCCCGGATCGCTGGTTCCTCGGCGCGGGGGCGATGCTGGCCAGCGTGCTGTGGTTCACCGCACTGGGCTTCGGCGCGCGCCTGCTCGGCCCGCTGTTCGCCCGTCCGCGCGCGTGGCGCGTGCTGGATTCGGTGATCGCGGCGGTGCTGCTCGTCCTCGGGCTGGGACTGTTGTGCATCGGGTGAAGGCCGCGCTCACAACTGCTCCTTGATCTTCGCGGCGAACTCGTAGCCGGCCTGCCACTCCGGGCCAGGAAGGGCGAGCACGACGCGCGCCGCGCCCGCCTCCGCGTAGGCGGACAGTTGCTCGGCGGCCTGACCGGGATCGGTGGCCAGCGGGGGCGCGACGACCGTCACAGTGAGCGGCGGACGGCCGTATTCCGCAGCGAGTGCGGACAATTCGGCTACGTGCGCGCCGATCTCGCTCGGCTCGAGTCCGATGGCGACCCAGCCTTCGGCATAGGCGGCGGCGCGCCGCCGCGCCCGTTCGGCGTCGCCCGCGACGAGCACCGGCGGCATGGTCGCACCTGGCGCCAAGGCGACCTCGGTGCCGTCCGGAAGGACGACCGGCCGCCCGGCGACCAGATCGGGCAGCAGACTCAGCGCCTCGTCCGTGCGGCGGCCGCGCTCGGCGAAGGACGCCCCCGCGGCACGCCACCCGACATCCCCGTGCGCCGGGTTGCCGGTGCCGACACCGAGGATCAGCCGGTCACCGGAGACGTACTGCAGCGCGGCGATCTGCTTCGCGGCCCAGGCGACCGGCCGCAAGGCCAGCAGCATCACGCCGTACCCGATGCGGATGCGATCGGTCGCGGCGGCGGCGGTGGCCAGCACCACGGTGCTGTCCAGGATCGGCGCGCTGGCCACGAGATGATCGGTGGACCATACCGAGTCGAGGCCGCTCGCTTCGGCCAGACGAGCGGCGGCTCGCACGTCGCCGAGGATGGGTTTCGCGGGGTCCGGCGTCGAGGTGGGCAGGATGATGCCGATTTCCAAGGCCATGCTTCCGACGCTACGAACACCTCGCGTCCGAGCCAATGTTCCGCTCGCTCGAGTCGATATCCCGGACGCTCACATCGATTCGGCTGCCGCGTAGCGAATTTCGGCGATCGCCTCCGGTGCGGGCCGCGGGCGGGCACGGATGACGTGGGCCGACCGTATGTCGCGGACCGGCTGATGCGAGTCGGCGAGCAGCGTGGTCCGCGCGAAATTCCGGATCGATCGGACCCGCGGGAGCAGCGCATCGACCAGCGGTCGGGACCGTAGCCCGGGGCGTGGTCGCGGGCGTAGCGGCATGACCGCGCTCGAGCGCGGCGCGGACCTCGCCGACGCGGTTGCCTTCTTCCTCCGGCGACCGGCGCTGGATCTGGAGCCGGAGACCGGAGGCGAACGGCGGCTTCTTCCTCCGGCCGGAATCGCTGCGGCGGTGGTCGTCGGACACGAACGGACATGGGCGGGTGGCGCCCGCGCTCGCGGCTAGGGTGGGCGCATGGTCGAGTCGACGCGAATCGTGCTTGCTTCCCGGCCGGTGGGTGCGCCCACCGAGGAGAATTTCCGGACCGAGACCGCGGAACTCCCCGCTCCGGGCGAGGGCGAAGTTCTGCTGCGCACCCTGTACCTGTCGCTCGACCCGTACATGCGGGGCCGGATGAGTTCGGCGAAGTCCTACGCCGACCCGGTCGAGATCGGCGCGGTAATGGTCGGCGCGACCGTGGCCGAAGTGGTCGAATCCCGCGACCCGTCGCTGACGAAAGGCGATGTGGTGCTGGCGTATTCGGGTTGGCAGTCCCATGACGTCGTCCCGGCGCGCGGCGTGCGCAAGCTCGACCCCGGCAAGGTTCCGGTCTCGACCGCCCTCGGCGTGCTCGGCATGCCCGGCTTCACCGCCTACGCCGGACTGCGCAAGATCGGCAGACTCCAGCCGGGCGAGACGCTCGTGGTCGCCGCGGCCACCGGACCGGTGGGCTCGGCCGTCGGCCAGATCGCGAAGATCGACGGCGCCCGCACGGTGGGGATCGCGGGCGGCCCGCGCAAGGTCGAATATCTGAACGAACTCGGATTCGATGTCGCACTCGACCACCGCGCTCCCGATTTCGCCGAGCAGCTCGCGGCGGCGGTCCCCGACGGCATCGATGTCTATTTCGAGAATGTCGGCGGCGCGGTGGCGGACGCGGTGTACCCGCTGCTGAACACCTACGCGCGTGTGCCCGTCTGCGGGCTGATCGCAAACTACAACGCCACCGGCGCCACGGAGGGCCCGGACCGGCTGCCCGCCTACTACAGCCGGATCCTGACCAAGAGCCTCACGGTGCGCGGGTTCATCCAGAGCGAATTCGTCCGTGAGCTGTATCCGGAATTCTTGCGCGAGATGGGCGAGTGGGTCGCCGCCGGACGCGTGCGGTACCGCGAGGACGTCGTGTCCGGCTTGGGCGCCGCACCCGAGGCGTTCATCGGCATGCTGGAGGGCCGCAACTTCGGCAAGCTGGTGGTGCGGGTCGCCGACTGATCAGCTCGCCACCGCGCCGCCGCCGATCCCGAGGTAGACCACCATCAGCACGAACAGGAACCAGCCCGCGCCCTGCCAGATGGGCCAGGTCCGGCCGCGGCGCCACTGCACGTAGGTTTCGACGAAGGCGCCGATGCCGCCGATCAGCAGCACCACCGACGGCCCGAGCACCACGGCGACCTGCGCGGCGGTATCGCACAGCAGGTTGTCCGCGTTCGCGCACTCGCGCTGCGCGGCCCACAGCACGGCCAGCAGGAAGACCAGCGCGGCGGTGGCGAGCACCGAAGCGACGTAGGTCGCGGCGCGCCGGAACCCGCGCGGATCGCGCCAGCGTTTCTCGAAGTCTTCGACCATGTTCACCACCTCGCCGTCCCTGGCCGCCGGTTCCTCCGACGTGATTGCCGAACGGCGGCGGCTCAAACGCCGCTCAGGGTTTGCGTCCGACGCCGGCCAGGTACCAGGCGGACCGCGTCGCGGCCGGAGCGGCATCCGTGTCCGGGCGCCACGCGTCCACCGGAACGATTCCCGGCTCGACGAGTTCCGTTCCGACGAAGAAGGATTCGGTCTCCGCGTGGCTGCGCGGCTGGAACGCGATGCCGGCCTGCTGAGCGGCTGCCGCCGCGCGCGCCATCGGGCGCGGGTCGAAATCGCCGGTGAAGTGGGTGAGCACCAGATAGCTGCCGGACGGGGCCGCGTCCAGCAGCCGGGCGACGACACCGTACGGGTCGTCGCTGTCGCGGAAGAACATCATGACCGCGACCAGCAGGATCGCGATGGGCCGGTCCTGGTCGAAGGTATCGGCCAAGGCGGGTGCGTCCAGGATGGCGCTCGGATCGCGCAGATCCGCGTCCAGGAAGGCGATCCTGCCCTGCGGCGTGCTCGCCATCAGCGCTCTGGCGTGAGCGAGCACGAGCGGATCGTTGTCGACATAGACCACGCGCGCGGCCGGATCGGTGTGTTGGGCCACCTCGTGCGTGTTGCCCGCGGTGGGGAGACCGGGGCCGATGTCGAGGAACTGATCGATGCCCGCCTCGCAGGCTAGATGGCGCACGGCCCGGCCGAGGAACGCGCGGTTGGCGCGGGCCATGTCGCGGATACCGGGGATGTGCATGGCGACCGTGTCGCCGAGGGCGCGGTCGGCGGGGTAGTTGTCCTTGCCCCCGAGCCAGTAGTCGTACACCCGTGCCTCATGGGGGAGGCTCGTGTCGAGCTTGGTCGACGATCCGGCGCGCACTTGCGCGTGACCGTCCGGCATGGCGACTCCTTTCCCGGCGACGCAGGACCGGCGCCGCACCCCTGTCGCCTCCAAAGGCGACCTCGCGCTATGAATTACGCGTCAAGAATAGGGTGACGCGTCCACAATGCGCGGTAATTCGGCCGATTGGTCCGTTTCCGGAGAGTCAGTCGGCGGCGGCGAATCTGGCCGCGATCTCCTGGGCGGTGACCTTCGCGAGTTCGACGAAGAACGGCACCCGTTCGGGAATCATCAGTGTCGTGGGGCCGCGCAGACCGAGTGCGAACCGGCAGCGGCCCGCCGGATCGAGGATGGGCAGGCCGATGGTGCGGAAGCCCGGATCGAGTTCCTCGTCGTTGTAGGCGTATCCGCGCTCCCGCGTGGTGACCAGCTCGGCGCGCAGTTCACCGGGGCCGGATACCGAGCGCTCGGTGCCCTCGTCGTAGGGGAGTTCGCGTAACTGCTCGTCGGTGGCCTCGGACCAGGCGAGCAGGGCCTTGCCGAGCGCGCTGGCGTGCAGGGGCAGCCGCACGCCCTGCAGTTTGTGCCCGTCGGTCTCCCGCCACCGGCTGGTGCCGAGCAGCACGGCGTGGATGCCGTGGCGGGTGGCGACCGAGCAGCTTGCCCCGGTGGTGCCCGCGAGCTGCTCCAGATACGGTTCGGCGAGGTAGATCCGGTGCTGGCGGTAGGCGATCTGCCCCCACTCGGCCAGCGCGCCGCCCATGCGGTATCGACTGGATTCGGCGTTCTTCTCCAGAAAACCCACCTGTACCAGCGTGGTCAGCAGCCGGTGCGTGGTGCTGACCGCCAGACCCTGTTGCCGCGCGACCTCCGAGACGCCGCGCTCCCGGCCGTCACGGAAGCAGTCCAGCACGGAGAGGGCGCGGGTGACGGTCTGCACGCCGGAGGGTTCCACGAGTGTGACGGTAACACAAGCATGCGGACCAGAGAGTTTGCTCTTTCCGTTATTTGGAAAACTCTAGTGCGAGCAGCGTGGACCGATCGGCGTTGGCACGGTCCGATCCACATTCACAGTCGCATTAAGTCCGGGCAGTACAGAGAGCTCGATATGTCAAGCTTTCCGATCTACGGAAAGCATTACCTCGTGACCCCGCGCTGCCGTCCCTACTCTCCGAGAGCATTGATCGACGATTCGGACAAGGAGTCCTCACGATGTGGCGGCAAGCCCTCATGCGCATCGCGCTGGCGATCGTTCCCCTAGTCGCACTCGTCGCCGCGTGTGGTTCGGACACCGACCGCGACACCGGCGCAGGCGCTTCCTTCGTGCTCAAGGTCGCCGACCCGGGGAATTCCGGGCCGCTGGCGGTCGGCAAGCGCGACGGCACCTTCGACGCCGCGCTGGCACCACTCGGCGCGAAGATCGAGTGGGTCAGCATCACCCCCGGCTTCAGCTCCAACCTGAAGTTGTTCAACACCAAGGAACTCGACGTCTCCGGCGCGGCGTTCAGCCCTGTCGTCGGCGCGCTGTCCAAGGACGTCGGCGTGCGGATCGTCGCGGTACAGGATCCAGCGGGCAAGGATCAGAGCGGCATCATCGTCACTCCGGAATCGGGCGTGCACTCGGTCGCCGAGCTGGTCGGCAGACGCGTGGCGGTGAACCCGGCGGCCAAGGGCGAATACATCCTGCTCAAGGCGCTCGCGCAGGCAGGCGTCCCGGCCGACAAGGTGACCAGGGTTCCGTTGCAGCAGAAGGACGCCGCCTCGGCGTTCGCGACCGGCAAGGTGGACGGCTGGTCGTCGTTCCTGGTGCCCTACCAGGAGGCCAAGGCCAACGGCGGCGTCGAGATCGCCACGGAGAAGAGCATCGGCTCCAACGACAACTCGGTGGTGGTGTTCCGCACCGAGGTGCTCGATCAGCGTCCGGACATCGCGGCGAAATACCTCGAAGTGCTGCAGGACCTCACGGCGAAGCAGCGCGCCAACCCCGCCGAGTTCGAGAACGTCTTCGAGAAGACCGGCCCGCGCGCCCTGTCGGGCCAGCGGCTGTCGGACGCCTACCGGGTGGGGGCGGAGGCCACCGTGCCGCACCTGCCGAACGAGACCGACGCCACCGCGCTGGCCGACGTGGTGAACACCTTCTTCGACAACGGCGTCGTCACCCGCAAGATCACCGCCGCCGATATCTTCTACGACCTGAAGTCGAAGCTGACGCCCGAGCAGCTGGCATCGGTGAAGGCGGGCAGCTGAGATGGCGGTCGTCGTGGCGGCCGGGCTGGGGGCCCCCGAACTCGCCCCGCCCCGCACGCGCGTCGGCAAGCGCAGGCCCGCATGGTTTTCCGTGCCGCTGCGGTTCCTGCTCCCGGCAGTGATCGTGGCAGCTTGGTGGGCGGGTTCCGCGAGCGGAGCGATCTCCGAGCGCGTGCTGGCGGGACCGCCCGCGGTGTGGACGGCGTTCACCGAACTGCTCGGCACCGGCCAGTTGTTCGACTTCGCGGTGGCGTCGTTCACCCGCGCCGCGTTCGGCGTCGGGATCGGCGTGGCCATCGGGCTGGCGCTGGGGTTGGTCTCCGGGTTGTCCGGTCTCGGTGAGGAACTGGTCGATTCGACCATGCAGATCCTGCGCGCGGTGCCGTTCCTTGCGCTGGTGCCGCTGTTCATCGCCTGGTTCGGCATCGACGAGCTGTACAAGGTGCTGCTCATCGCCGTAGCGACGGTCGCGCCGATGTACGCCTACACCTACCTCGGCGTGCGCAACGTCGATCGCAAGATGGTCGAGGCCGCCCGCAGTTTCGGGCTGATCGGGCCGCGGCTGGTGCTGGAGGTCATCCTCCCCTCAGCGCTGCCCGGCGTGCTGATGGCGCTGCGCGTGTGCCTGTCGATCAGCATCACCGGTCTCATCGCGGCCGAGCAGGTCGGCACCAAGGAGGGCGTCGGCTACCTGGTCACCTTGGCCCAGGAGTACAACCGCACCGACTACATGGTGCTGTGCGTGGTGTTGTACGCACTGCTCGGCCTGGTCTTCGACGGGTTGGTGCGGCTGGCGGAGCGCTTCGCTATGCCATGGCGCGGACAGGTGGCGATCCGATGACCACCATTACCGAACCCGGAGCCGAGGTGGTCACCGCACCCGCCGGGGAGGAGCCGGTCGCCGTCTCGATCACCGGCCTGCGTAAGTCGTTCGGCGCCAAGACCGTGCTCGACGGCGTCGACCTCACCATCCGGCGCGGCGAGTTCGTCGTCCTGCTCGGGCCCAGCGGCACCGGCAAGACCACGCTGCTGCGCCTGCTCACCGGACTGGAGGCGCCGGACGCGGGACAGGTGCTCGTCCCGGCGCGGCGCACCACCGTCTACCAGGAGCCGCGGCTGATCCCCTCGAAACGGGTGCTGGCGAACGTGATCGTCGGACAGCGGCGTTCCCGGCACAACCGCGAAGCCGGGTTACGCGCACTGGCCGAGGTCAACCTCGACGGCAAAGCCAGGCAATGGCCCGCCACGCTCTCCGGCGGCGAGGCGCAGCGCGCGGCGCTGGCACGCGCCCTGGTTCGCGAACCGGAACTGCTGCTGCTCGACGAGCCGTTCGCGGCGCTGGACGCGCTGACCCGCCTGCAGATGCAGGATCTGGTGGGCGATCTGGTGGCCCGGCACCGTCCCGCGGTGCTCATGGTGACCCACGACGTCGACGAGGCGATCCGTCTGGCCGACCGGGTACTGATCCTGGACAAAGGGCGCTTCGCCGTGGACGTCGACATCGACGTGGCCCGTCCGCGCGACCGCGCCGACCCCGAAACCCTGCACTACCGATCACTTTTCCTCAGTCAGCTCGGCGTGGGTAGCACCACGTCCGCTCCAAGGAGTGCCTCATGACCGACACCCTCTGGTACACCCGCTGCCCGGTGCCCACCGCGAGCGGGCTCGCGCACAGCCTCGGCTGGCTCGGCGACGCCGCCACCAGGGCCGGGCTCGAGTTCGGCGTCCTGCAGGACGCCGGGCCGGAATTGGCCGGCCACCATTTCCTGCACGACCTGTCCGGGCTGATCCGCGAGGGCGGCAACGTTCCGGCCCTGGCGGCGCGCGCCCAGGGCTCGCCGACCCGGTTGATCGGACTGACCTGGATCGATGAGGCGCAAGCCATTCTGGTCGGTCCGGAATCCACCGTCGCGGGCCCCGCCGAGCTGGCCGGTCTGCGCATCGGCGTCCCGGCGTGGGCGCGGGACCAGCCGCGCAGCTTCCCCCGCGCGATGGCCTTGCACGGTTTCGCGAACGCGCTGCGTCTCGGTGGACATACCCTCGCCGACGTCCGCGTGACCGAGATCGGCGTCGAGCGGAACCCGCAGGTGCGCACGGAGGTCCAGGCGAATCGCCGCGTGGTCACCTGGGGCGTCGAGGAGTTGCTGCGCGGCGAGGTGGACGCCATCTATGTCAAGGGGGCCCGGGCGCAAGAGGTCGCCAGGGAGCACGGCCTGCGCGTCGCGGTGGACCTGGACGCCACCGAGGCCAAACGCTTCCGGGTCAACAACGGCACGCCACGCCCCATCACCGTGCACGAGGAGCTACTCCAGGCGCGTCCGGAGGTGGTCGTCGAGTTCCTCGCGCAGAGCCTGCGCGCGGCGGACTGGGCCGCGGGCGATCTGAGTGGAGTGCGGGACGTGCTCCAGCGGGAAACACTGTCCGGTCCGGAGGGGGTCGTCGCGGCGTACGGCGAGAACTTCCACCGGGATCTGCACCCCTCGTTGTCGGACGAGCGGATCGAGCTGATCGGCGTGCAGAAGCAATTCCTCTACACGCATGGATTCCTCGCCGCCGACTTCGACCTGGATTCCTGGGTCGCGCCCGAGCCGCTGGCCCGGGCCAGGGAGATCGTCGAGTCCGGGAAGGTCCCCGCATGACGGAGTTCCTGTGGCGCTTGCCTTCCCGTGGAGACGGCCGCCACGCCCGCCCAGATCGACGCAACCGCGGCGGTTTCGGCGGGCCCGCGCCGGTGACGCCGGTGACCGACCTGCGGCCGGGGCGGTTCGGTCCGTTCGACGACCTCGGCCAGATCGTCGACGCCGCCGAATTGGCCGGGCTGGACGGCGTGCTCGCGCCCTACGATCCGCACGGCGAGGAATCGTGGATCGTGGCGGGCGGCGCCCTGCGCGGCACGCGGTACTCGCGCGTCGTCGTCGAATTCCAGCCCGCTTTCGGCACTCCGGTCTATGCCGCGAAGATGTCGGCCACCCTGCAACGCATTTCGGGTGGTCGGCTGGCCTGGCAGCTGGCCCTGGACACCGATCCCGACGACACGCGAGCACGCGGTGACCGCGTCACCGGTGACGACCGCTACGCCAGGGCCGCGGAGTTCCTGACCGTCGCCCGTGGCGTATGGAACGACGCTCCGGTGCCGTCGGCGGGGTTCGCCGGTACCGGATTCCACTACGAAGGCACGTACTACGACGTGATCGACGGCGGTTTCCGCGGCATCCTCTCCGGGCTGCCGTTCCCGACCGTCTACTTGTCCGGCGATTCCGCGGCGGCGCTCGAACTGTCGGCCCAGCACGGGGACGTGCACGTCTTCACCGAGACCGCGGCGGGCGTGGATACCGCGATCGCCGCCCTGCGCGAACGCGCGACGGCGGCGGGACGCGCGGTGCGCGCCGGACTGGAGCTGCCGGTCGTCGCGCGGGAAACCGAGGACGAGGCGTGGGCCCGCGTCGAACGTCAGTGGCGCGAGGTGCGCCCGGACGGCACCGGCGCGCGGCAACACGATCTGGGCGACGGCCGCTGGGCGGGGTTCGCCGAACTCGGATACGCCGCGAACATCGGCCTCGTGGGCAGCTATGAGCAGGTAGCGCACCGTCTTTCGTCCTATGTGACGGCGGGCGTCGACAGCGTGGTGCTCTCGGGACACCCGCATATCGAGGAACTGCACCGCGTGGGCGAACACCTGTTGTTCCTCGCCGACCCGGCCGGCCGCACGCTGACCGCGCAGGAGGCAACCGCATGACCATCGACATCTACTGGCGCATCGGCATGGAAGGCGACCACGCGTCGCTGCGTACGCCGCGCCGCTACAACCGCGGCCACGCCAACGGTTACGGGCCGGGGAATATCGCACCGGCCATCCGCGACGGCGCGCTCGACGGCTACGGCTACATCGACCACATGGCCGCGGTCGCGAAGGCTTCCGAATCGGCCGGATTCCTCGGCGGCCTGCTGCCGTCGTTCCCCGTGACCGACGACCCGTGGGCGGTCGCGGCGGCCCTGGCCAGGGAGACCACCACCTACCGGTTCATGGTCGCCTTCCAGCCCGGCTTCCTGCATCCGGTGCAGGCCGCGCGGATGTCGGCGAGCCTGCAGCGCGCGACCGGCGGCCGGTTGGTCTACAACATCATCAGCGGCGGCGGTGGTCCCGCCCAGCTGTGGTGGGGCGACAAGGTCGCCCACGACGACCGCTACGCCCGCACCAGCGAATTCCTCGACGTGCTGCGCGGCGTCTGGGACGGCGAGCCCTACGACTACGACGGCCGCTTCTTCCGCACCGAGGGTGCGGCGCTCGCGCCGGGCATCGCCAGTCAGCCTTTCCCCGAGGTGTACTTCTCGGGATCGTCCGCCGCCGCGGTGCACGCCGCGGGCAGACACGCCGACTACTACCTGTCCTGGCTGGAGCCGTTCGCCGATCTGCGCGCCAAGTTCGACGGCGTGCGCGCGAACGCCGAAACCATCGGTCGTACGCCGAAATTCGCCGTCCGCATCGACGTCCTGGCCCGGCACACCGAGGAAGCGGCCTGGGCGGAGATCGAGAAGGGCTGGGCTTTCGTCGACCGTGGCGCGGCCGAGCGCGCCGCCAAGGGCGATTCGGTCGGGGCCGCCCGCATCCAGGGCTGGGTGCCCGAGACCATCACCGGCTACCGGGACCTCGAGGTCCAACCCAACGTCTGGTGCGGATTCAGCCTGATCCGGGGCGGTCCCGCGTTCGGCCTGGTCGGCAGTTACGAACAGGTGGCGCAGCGGCTCGACGAGCTGATCGATCTCGGCGTCGACGCGTTCATCCTCGCGGGCAACCCGCATCTCGAGGAGGCCTACCGCGTCGGCGAAGAGGTGCTCCCGCTGCTCGGCCGATCCCGGCTCACCGCGTCCGCCGCCGCGGCATCCCTTTCCCCCGCTCGATAGATTCAGGAGAGACCATGACCACCACCGAGACCCGGTTGCCGGAGTCCGTCACCGCTTTCGTCGCCGCCGCTGTTCGCGACGCCGAGAAGGCATTCCGGGTGTTCCGGGAGACCGGCACCGTCGCGGGCAACGGCACCGTCAATTTCGTGGAGCGAGTGCCCGGCGAGGAGATCGCCGTCGCCCTGAACGAACCGGGCCCGTGGGCCGATGACCGCACCGTCGCGCCGGTGGTCGCCACCTTCGACGGCGAGGTGCTGTCCGGCACCGGCTCCGCGGGATTCGTCACCGGGTACGCGAAGGTGTTCCGCGCGCATCCGGAGATCACCTCCGTGGTGCACATCCACACACCGTGGCTCGGTGGATGGGCGCAGACCCATCGCACACTGCCGATCCGCTACGCGGCCGCGCAGCGGCTGACCCTGTCCCGGGCCGTTCCGCCGCACATCGATCGCAGCATCGGCGCGGGCGATTTCATCCTGTCCAAGCTGGTCGACGACCCGGATCTGGTCGCGATCTTCGAGGCCAACGGCGGCGCGAACGTCATCGGACGCTCGGGACTGCTGGAGCTGGCGAAGTTCGTGGTGCTGCTGGAGGAGGGCGCGCAATATCAGGCGATCGCCGAAACTCTCGGCGGCTCCGTCGAATTCGACCCGTCCAATCTCGCGGTGCAGTGGGGCCGCACCGGTCTCGCCGACGAGGCGCGCCGCCGCGGCCTGATCTGACCGGCCCCGCACATCGAGATCGAGGAGCGATCATGACCATTCGTGTCGGCTACTTCCCGCACAACAACTCCCTGTTCGTCCTGCGCCACCGTGGCATCTTGGAAAACCTGCTGCCCGACGTGGAATGGGTCGACTTGCGCGAGCTGCCGCGCCCGGCTCCGGTCGACCCCGCGCGCGGACTGCCGTCGCTGCATTCGGATCATCTGTTCGACGGCGGCTACGACTTCATCGGCACCGGCTTCACGCCGCCGGTGACCGCGCTCGCCAACGGCCGAGACATCGTCTACGTCGGTATCTCCGGGCCCCGGGTGGAGAACGGCCGCCTGGTCGCCAAGGCCGATTCCGGCATCGAGACGGTGCTGGATCTGAAGGGCAAGCGGGTCGGCATCGCGCACGGTTCCTGGCAGACCACGCTCGCGCTGTTCGCGCTGGACCAGGCGGGTCTGGCCTGGAAGGACATCGAGCCGGTGGACGTCGACGTGCACGACGGCGGCGCGGCTCTGCTGCGCGGCGACCTCGACGCGTGGGTCGGCGCGTATCCGGGTCTGGCCGCGGTCGAGGCGGCCGCCGACCTGCGCACTCTCGTGGACACCGAATCGCTGTTCAGCCACCCCTCGCTGTGGTTCACCCGCCGGGACTTCGCCGAAGGCAACCGCGAGGCGCTGACGGCGATCATCACGGCTCTGCAACAGTCGGACGCGTGGATCAAGGAGAACCCGCGCGCGGCCGCCCAGTACTTCGTGGATGACGTGGTGGCTCGCGGCGGGACGGCGAGCCTGGACGCGTGGGAAGCCGCGCTGCGCGGCAGGCCCTTCGGTGTCGAACCCGTTTCCGAGGACTTCCTGGACGAACAGCAGCACGCGGCCGATCTGCTGGCCGCCAACGGCCTGCTGCCGCGGACGGTGCGGGTCCGCGACGCGGTCGTGCCGTGGATCGGCGACACGGTGCGCGCGGAATCCGGCGTAACGGCGTAAATCGGAGGAAACGGGCGGGCCGGGGTGTCGCAGCGATCCCCGGCCCATTCGGCTGTCCGGGAAGGTCAGCGCGGCGAGATATCCGGACGGCCGCCGTGCCTTTCGGTGGAGCGCAGCTCGAACCAATAGGCTGCGACGACGGTGGCGTAACCGGCCACAACGGCCGTCGCCGTGACGATCAATAGTGTGATGAGCAGTGGAATCAAGAAAGCGGTGTGCATTGTGCCCTCCCCGCGGTCACGGTGATCTCAGCGGAAGGTTCGGCGCCGCACTGCACCGATGTCATATCAGCCCCTGCACCTAATGAAATCCTAGAGGTCGCAGCTTTGTCCGGCACGGGGAAGGGCTGTGAGTTGAATCATGCGCAGGACGGTGTGTCGCGCGGAACACCCCTTCGCAATGCGGTCTAATCGATCTTGTCACGCGTTTTCCGGCAATCATCTGGCAAACGGGATACGATCACGACGCGGAACCGCCGGAACGGCGGCCGTGGGCCTCGCAGTGCCCGTGGCGCGCCGAACGTCTCGGTAGCGCAGCTCTTTCTCTCGAATTGTCTCCGGCATCACCTCGGCATGCGAAAAGGAGCACGAACGTGAGCATGATTCTCGCCGCGCTGCACGACACAGTGATCGCGCAGCAATTCGATAATCCGACCGCCGAAGAGCCGCCGCTGGCGGACAAACTGATGCAGATGGGCCGCTACTTCACCTGGTTGGTGCAGCTGTCCGGCATCACGGCGATCACTTACGGCGGGGGCAGGTTCGCGTGGGAGAAATGGAACGGCGGCACCCTGCAGTCGCCGAAGATGGTCGCCAGCGCGATGGCCGGTGGCGCGGTGGCCACGAGCGCGGGCACGATCATGAACTCGATCGTCGGCTGACCCCAACCGCGCGGGCCGCGAGGTCGCGCGCCTCGAGTGGAGTCGACCGCGTTCCCGCGGCGTGGAGCTCGGTGAAGGCGTGCTCGCCGAGCGCCACGGTGGCGCGGTTCGCCGGACCGTCGATGTCGGGGCGTTCGGCCGGAAGCAGCGCGATGCCGTTGGCCTCGCGCACCGCCGCCGCCGAGCCGAGCAGCTGTGCCGCGATCTCCGGCAGGCCCAGCTCGGTGAGCGCCGAGGCGAGCGCGGCCAGGGCGAAGGCGGTGTCGCGTGGTGCGCCGATGCGTTGCGCGCCGTCGAACGCGGTCAGATAGAGGTCGAACGCGGCGCTCGGTTCGCCGCGCTGTTCCAGGATGTAGCCCAGCTCGACCTGCAGCATCGGCAGGAACAGCGGCGTCTCCTCACCCGCGGCCAGCGGGAGGGCGAGTAGTTCGCGCAGAATTCGCTCGGCGGCATCGGTTCGGCCGTCGCGGCGCGCGGTGAAAGCGAGCACGAGCGCGGCGAACAACCGGCCCGGCTCGTACCCGTGTTCGGCCGCGATGCGCTGGGCCTGTTCGCCGAGCGCCCGCGCCAGGCGGAAATCGGTGTGCTGCATGGCGATCCAGCCCAGCCAGCACAGATGGGTGCACGCCTGCCCCCACAGCTCCAGCTCCTGCGCCAAGCCGAGTGCTTCGGCGTGGATATCGGCGGCGGAGGTCAGATCGCCGGTGAGTTCGGCCAGGCCGCCGAGCCATTCGGCGGCCTGGAGCCTGCCCCAGCGGTCGTCGAGTTCGGCGAACAGCCGGGCGGCCGTGCGGGCGTGCCGCTCCAGCGCCGGGAGATCGACCCGATTGTGGGCTGCCTTGGCCAGCGCGACGTGCGCGGCGGCCACACCCCAGCGGTCGCCGAGATCGGTGCAGACCGGAAGGGCTTTGCGCAGCAGCGCTTCCAACTCCTGCACGTCACCGGAGTCCAGTGCGGAGAAGCCGAGGAAGAGTTCCGCGCGCGCTCGCCCGGCCGGATCGTCGACCATGTCGTACAGATCGAACACGGCGGCGCGCTTGGCCGAACCGTCCTCGAAATCGCCTTGCTGGAACGCGAATCCGACGCTCCACGCCAGCGCTCGCGCCCGGTGCCGTGGTGAGCCGCCGAGCGCCAGCGCGGCGTCCAGCCAGCGCCGCGCCTCGGTCGGCCTGCCACGCAGCTGCCAGTACCAGGCGAGCGCGTTCACCAACCGCAGGGCCTGATCCGCGTCGCCCGCGCGAACGAAACCGTCCAGCGCCGCGCGAAGATCGGCCGATTCGTCGTCCAGCCGACGCAACCAGCGACGCTGGTCGGCGCCGTACAGCTCGGGCTCGGCGCGCTCGGCCAGACCCAGATGGTACCGATGGTGGGCGAGGTGCACCGCGTCGAACTCGCCCGCATCGGCCAGCCGGTCGAGGCTGAACGCGGCCACCGATTCCAGCAAGCGGTAGCGCTGCCCCGCCGGGTGCACCAACGACCGGTCGACCAGTCTGCCGATCACGTCGGCGACGAGCGACGCGTCCACCGCGGGCTCGGCGCCCGCCGAGCACACCGCCTCCGCGGCCGCCAGGGTGCAGCCGCCCGTGTGCACCGCGAGCCTGCGCAACACCGCCTGCTCGGTCGCGTCCAGCAGTCCCCAGCTCCAGTCGATCATCGCCGCCAGCGTCTGCTGCCGCGGCGGCACGCCGCGATGCCCGGTGGCCAGCAGCTTGAAGCGGTCGTCGAGCCGGGCGACGATCTCGTGCACGCCCAGCGCGCGTACTCGGGTGGCGGCGAGTTCCAACGCCAGCGGTATGCCGTCGAGCCTGCGGCACAGCGTCGCGACCGACGTGGCGGTGTCGGCGTCGAGCGCGAAATCACGGGCGTCCGCGCGCGCTCGGGATACGAACAGTCGCACCGCTCCCGCTCGGGCGATCTCGTCGAACGCCGCGTCCCGCGCGGGCACATCGAGGGGTTGCAGCGCGACGACGTCCTCACCGGGCAGCCGCAGCGGTTCCCGGCTGGTGGCCAGGATGCGCAGCCGGGGAGCCGCGCCGAGCAGCGTCTCGGCCAGATCGGCGGCGCGATCCACCACGTGCTCGCAGTTGTCCAGGACGAGCAGCAGTTCCTGTTCGGCCAGCGCCTCGCACAACGACGCGGTGATGTCGGCGCCGTCGGTGGCGCGGATGCCGAGCACACCGGCCACGGCGTCGGCGAGGAACGTGGCGGCATCGGTCGCTGTCGGTTGCAGCGCGGCCAGTTCCACCAGCCAGGTGCCGTTGGCGAATCGCTGGGGCAGCACCGCCGCGGCGGCGAGCGACAAGCGCGTCTTGCCCACGCCGCCGGGCCCGGTGAGCGTGACCAGCCTGGCGTTCTCGACGGCGTCGCACAACTGCGCGAGGTCGCTGTCGCGGCCGATCAGCTCGGTGCGCTGCGCCGGAATGTTCGAGCTGCGCCGACGGGCGACCACGCTCTCCGGCGGCGCGGCCTGCGGCAGATCCTGGGCCAGGAGCGCGCGCTGCAGCGCGACCAGCTCCGGGCTCGGGTCGATGCCGAGCTCGTCGGCGAGGTGCCTGCGCAGATCCTCGTAACCGTCGAGCGCCTCGGCCTGCCTTCCCGCGCCGTACAACGCGCGCAGGTGGGCCGCGCGCAGCCGCTCGCGCAGCGGATGCGCCGTCACGACTTCGCTGAGCTCTCCGGCCACTTCGCGGTACTCGCCGAGCGTCAGCCGCGCCTCCGCCAGTTCCTCCACCGCCACCAAGCGCTGCTCTTCGAGTTGCGCGATGGCGGGCTGGGCGAATGCCGCGTCCCGGAAATCGGCGAACGCGGGCCCGCGCCAGAGAGCGACCGCCGCGGCGAGCGCCCGGGCCCGCTCGGCGGTGTCGGTCGTCGCTCGCGCGGACGCCACCAGTGCGCGGAACTCCTGCGCGTCGGTGTCGGAGGCGGCCAGCCGATACCCGGGCGGCGGGGACACCACGAGGTCCCGGCCGCCGGGTTCGGCGTCTTCCAACGCCCTGCGCAGTTGCGAGGCCTTCGCCGCCAGCGTGCCCGCCGGATTGCCGGGCGGGTCGTCGCTCCAGATGTCGTCGATCAGCCGGTCGCCCGATACCGGTTGGCCGGGCGTGACCAGCAGGTCGGCCAGCAGTGCCCGCACCTTGGCCCCCGGAATCGGCACTACGGCGCCCGCATCCGTCCAGACCGTCAACGGACCCAGCACCCCGAAACGCATTGGGGCAGCCTATGCGAGCGGCGGCGGAAGGCGACCGCAAACAAATCGGAAGGTGGCGCGCCCACGATGAGAACGCCGAAGGCCGAACTCGTGGAAGGAAAGCACGACATGCCACTCATCACGACTATCGCACGTCGAATCAGCGGTGGTGAGAGTCCTATCGAGGAGGCGTCTGCCTGTCTGAACAGACCGCGCGGGGACCGCAGGGCGCACCCGGTACCCGGACAGCGACGGGTACCGGGCGACGCCGATCGACACACGAGGCCGGGAGCCGATGCGCCACCGGTGCGGGACGTGCGATGAGGGGACCCCGGCGGGTACGGGTGGCGCTGATCGTGGGCAGCACCCGCACAGGTCGCTTCGGCCCCACGGTGGCGGAGTGGTTCGCCGGGCGGCTGGGCCGCCGCCGCGATATCGACGTGGACCGGATCGATCTCGCGGAGACCGGGTTGCCCGATCGATTACCCGATCCCGACGAGCCGCTGCCGCCCGCCGTCCGCGCGCTCGGCGAACGGCTGGCCGCCGCGGACGCGTTCGTCCTGGTCACTCCGGAGTACAACCGGAGCTTTCCGGCCGCGGTGAAGAATGCCGTCGACTGGTTCGACGCGGAGTGGGCCGGCAAACCGGTGACGGTGGTGGGATACGGCGGCGACGTCGACGGCGGTCACGCCGCCGCCCAGTTGCGTCCCGTCTTCGGCGAATTGAACGCGGTCCCCATCCGCCGCACGGTCACCGTGACCAAGGTCTGGCAGCGCTTCGCGAGCGACGGCAGCTGGCCGCGCCGCGACGCGGAACTCGACGAGACCGTCGACGCCACGCTGGACCAGCTCATGTGGTGGGCCCGCGCCTTGCGCCAGGCGCGGGCCGAAACGCCGTTCGTGCGGTAGAAAGCAACCTCGAACACCGGTTCGCCCGAAACGACGGACCGACCGTAAACAAACCGTAAGGCGCGGCCAGCAGAGTCGTTGTCGACAGCGGCACCGGGCCGCACCCGGCGTCCGCCGCACCCGATGAAAGGAAAAACATGGGAACCATCGCAGTCCACGAGTTCATCGCCCTCGACGGCGTGTACGAGGATCCGTCCTGGACCTTCGAGTACGGGTTCGACCCGAAGATGGGGGAGACTCTCGCGGCGATCACCTCGGCGTCCAAGGCGATCCTGTTGGGCCGCACCACTTTCGAGATGTTCGCACCGGCCTGGTCGACCCGCACCGTCGAGGACGACCCGGGGGCGCCGTTCTTCAACGACACGACGAAATACGTCGTCGGTGCGAGCGAGCCGCAGGTGGAGTGGGCCAACAGCACCCGCGTCGGCGCCTACGACCCGGAGGTCATCCGCAAGCTGAAGGACGAGATCGACGGCGTCATCTACATCAGCGGCAGCGGCACACTGGTGCGGGCGTTGCTCGCCGACGGCTTGATCGATGATCTGCACCTGTTCGTCTACCCGATCGCACTCGGGAAGGGCAAGCGCTTGTGGAGCGACGGCGTCGACGCGACCAAGCTCGCGCTCAAAGAGCACGAGGTCTACGCCAATGGCGTCGTCCACCTGGCCTACGGTCCGGCCGAGGGCTGATCGCGCGCGGACGGGCGGCCCGTTCGGGCCGCCCGGGCGATCCGGCTCGCCGCCGGTATGGGTATCAACGCCCTCCGGTGCAGTAGCCCTCGGGGGTGTACTGGCACGGGCGCTCGTTGCGCCCTTGGTATCCGCCGTGGTTGCTGCTCCGGGCGCGCTCTCCCACTCCGGAACCGCGCTTGTCGGCGGGGTTGTGGGAGTACCGGTCGGCTGTGGTGGTCACCGTGGTTTCGGGCGAAGCGACTGCCGCCGCCATGACGACCGCTCCGCCGATCAGCGCCGAGGCCACCACTCGACGCACTGTCACGCGCTTGCTGGTGTTGTGCATTAGTTCATCCCGTCGATTAACGTGCCGTCATATAACGATACATTCATCGGTGATCCACCGGATACCGGGTTCTCAATGGTGGGGAGCTATGTGTCGCAAAACGGGCTGTGAACTGCGGCTTTGATTAGGTTGTCTCGGTGGCCGAGGAATCTCTACCCTGATCAACGTGCCGTTGTACAGGTCATTCAACGGTGGATCCCATGCTGTCCGCACGGACCGTAGAAGGCGGGCGTCACGCCCTCGCCCCGAAGGAATCGGCGACGGGCGGCGCCATGCCGGATCACTCGCCCGGCGGCCGTGGCGTGCCCGTCTCGGGCGCTCGGCGCTTGTGCTTCCAGCGGTCCGGGTCGGCTTCCAGGGCGGCGCGGTCCCAGTGGCCCAGATCGGCGGCGGCCTCGTAGGTCGTCTCGAGGAATTCGAGCAGCGCGCGTTCCGGGGTGGGGGCGGTGCGAACGGCCTCGTACGGCAGGAGGAACTGGCCGTTCTCCCGGCTGTAGAAGGCTTCTCGCGGGCCGACCGGGTGTTCGGCGAATCCCGCGGGCTCCGGGTACGCGTAGGCGTAGAAGGCGCCCTCCGACCCGCCGCCGGGCCAGAAGCCGCAACTGCTCAATTCGTGCGAGTAACCCTCGATCATGACCCAGTCGCCACAGTTCGGCGCGCCACCCGGGTGTCGCGGAGCCGCCCGCCCTGAGAACCGGGTGCACGCCAAGTCCATCGCGCCCCAGAAGAAGTGCACCGGACTCACTTTCCCGATGAAGCGCGCGCGGAACTCGTGCATGACCCGGTCGGCGGCCAGCAGCTGCCGCCAGAACAAGGTGGCGGCCGCGGCGTCGTAGGAGCGATGTTCGTAGTCGTCGGCGAACGGGATGGCGAGTTCGACCTCGTTGGGCTTGGCCTCGATTCGCACCGGAATCCCGAGTTCCTCTAGCGCCGTGACGGTTTCGGCGTAGAAAGCCGCTACCGGTTTGGGTTCCAGCGCGACCTGCCTGCTACGGCCGTCGCTGGACCGGATGTGCAGTCGATGATCGAGGAAATCGAATTCGATGTCGAAGCATCCCGCCGGGTGCGGAATGGCGGAGGTGGTCAGCCCTCTCGGGCTGACGTAGAAGGTGACCTGCCACCAATGGTTGACCAGCGGGGTGTGCGAGAGCCTGATCTTGCCGATGATCTGCGTCCACATGTGCAGCGTCTCCCGCGTGGGAGTCCAGTCATCGACGCGCAACACCGGCCACGGCTCGGGCGCGGTTTCTGAGCCTGCCACTGCCGCACCTCCGTCGTCTCGGGATTCTCGGTGCCAGTGCCGCACGCGGACGCCTGCGAAGGCGCACCGCAGCGCCCACCGTACCCGGTGCGCCTACGTCGTGAAGTAGAACATGCCAAGCGGTTGGCAACTGTTTGGCAACATCGCGGGCTGTGGCGGCAGCTCGGGCCGATCGGCTCGGCGGGACCAGAAGGAACGGCTCGCGGCGGGGCGAAGCGTCAAGATCGCCGGGGCCACCTGTCGTGCGGCGATGGCATGCCCGCCAACGGCAGCGCTGCGCTCCGATCGGTCGCCCGGGCCTTCCGGCGGGGACTCGGATCCCACACCATCGCCGCGGCCGCACCGCCGAGCAGAACCACGACGATGGCAACGATCACCACCCACAGCAGTACCACCGCTATTTCTCCAGTCATCCCCGTCCGCTCCATATGGCGCGTTATCCCCAGGCGGACAATTACTTTCGTGATTGCGAGCATTCTTCACACGTCGCGTGCGCCTGCGCGAATCGACGCGCGGATTTCGTGGTGTGCCAGCACCCGGGCACACGGAATTTGGGATACGTCTGGTAACGCATAATGGCGCGACCGGACGCGCCCTGCCGCACCGCTCACCGCGGCGCGGCCCGGCCTCGAAACCGTCTCAGCAGAACCAGGATCCGTTCCTCAGAGTTCGAGTAGGTCGGCGGTTTCCTCGCCGAGGACGGGGCCGAGGGTCATGCCGCGACCGCCGGGTCCGGTGATCACCCAGACATGGCGTTCGGCTCGTACGCGGGTGACCGCGGCGCCGGGATCGGTGCTCTGGCTGTACACGCCTGCCCAGCGACGCACCACTGGTGGCAGTCTGCGGCCCAGCAACTCCTCGGTCACCGACGTCAGGTGCTCGTAAGGAGCGTCGTCCAGGTCGAATGCGAACGGCTCGGCGTACTCGAGGGTGTCGCCGACGGTCAATCCGCCGTCCAGGCGCTGGACGCACAGCAGTTGCATCGCATGCTCCGCGGCGGTCGCGGTCTGCGATTGCTCCCGGTTCAGCGCGTCGACCTCGGGACCGGCGAAGCCGGGGTAGTAGCGGAAAGTGTCGCCGTCGGCGACGGCACGATCCTGGTCGTAATCGTCTGTGTCGGGGCTACTTTCGTTTCGGCGTTCGGCGGTCCGCCTGCGCCGGGTCCGGTGTGCGGATGGATGCGGGTAGCTCTCTGCCGATCTGGTCGCGTCGCTGTTTCGTGAATCCCCAACGGAGTTCGTGGTTCTGAACAAATCCGGCAGCATCTCGGCAGCAGGGGGCCGCGCGCAGCTGGGTAGCCTGCTCGGCGGACTGGTGGAGCGCCGCTCCGAGGGGACGCGGCTGTGGACCACGAGCGCGATCAGCCGTCGCGGTCGCCGCCGCGCGAGCGGCGGATCGTTCGCGGGCGGAGTTCAGCTCGCCTCGAAAGCGGTGGCGACCATGGAGCGCACCTGCTCCATGGTGGCCGCGCCGGATTCCCTGGCCACGGAGGACATATCGACGTCGGGGAGCCCGCACGCGACGGCCCAGTGCCATGGCTCGAGGTCGCCGTTCACATTGAGGGCGAAGCCGTGACTGGTGATCCCTCGGCTCTGGCGCATGCCGATGGAGACGATCTTGCGGCCGGTGTGCCGGGTCCACACGCCGGTGAGCAGTTCGGAGCCGGGCGGAGTGTCGCGGCGTTCGGCGGGCACGCCCAACCGGCCGAGTGCCTCGATCAGGCGGAACTCGACCTCGCGGATGTAGTCCACGACCCCTTCGCCGGAATCGAGCCGGACGACGAGATAGCCGACCAGCTGGCCGGGACCGTGATAGGTGAGCTGGCCCCCGCGGGTGGTCCGCACGACCGGGATGTCGTGTGCCGGGTCCGGCAGGTGCTCCTGCGGCGTCTTCCGCCCGATGGTGTAGACCGGCGGATGGCTCAGCAGCCACAGGGTGTCCGGCCGCGCGCCGCTGTGGCGTTCTTCGACCAGCTCTCCCATGCGTTCCATGGCCTTGTCGTAGTCGACGAGGTCGTCCTGGATCAAAGTCAACGGCCGGGCTCGCATGCTCCGACGATATCGCTCCCCGCCGCACCGGGAATTCGACCCCATCGCCTGTGCGGTCGTCCGCACCGAGCATCACTCCGGCATGGAGTTCTCGTTCGGCCGTCGAAGCACCGTCGGCAACCCGAACGGCCGGAACAATTCGTCGCCGAGGAAGACGGTGATGCGTTCTATGGCGGTATCCGTGGTGCCGAGAACGTGGATGGAGTGCGCGCGGTGGGTCCCGTCCGCGTCGCGCAGGTAATAGGCGACGGCGGGCTGGGTGTTGGCGGCTGTCGGCACGGCGCGCCAGGTGTCGCCGTCCCGGGCCGCCTTGGCCGCGAAGAAACCCACTACGTGGGCGCGGCCCGCGAACCACAACAGGGCGGGCGGCATTTCGAGCACCACGTCGTCGCGCAGCAGCTTGCTCAACTCGTCCATATCGCCGTTGCCGAAAGCGGTGACGTAGCGGTCGATCATCGCGCGCTCACCGGGGCTCAACGACTCGGACGTCCGATCGATCATGGGGGTGGCCTTCTCGAGCTGGGCGCGGGCGCGTTGCAGCGCGCTGTTGACCGCGGCGGGGGAGGTGCCGAGCAGGTCGGCGACCTCTGCGGCGGACCAGGCGAGCACGTCGCGCAGGATGAGCACCGCGCGCTGGCGGGCGGGCAGATATTGCAGCGCGGCGATGAAGGCCAGGCGGATGCCGCTGCGCGCGGCCACCACGGTCGCCGGATCATCGGCCGAGCCGCCGAGCAGCGTGTCGGGAATCGGTTCCAGCCAGGACACTTCGGGATGCCGGGCCGGCCGGGTCTGGAGAGTGGCGGCCGGTCCGTTCAGATCGGTGGGCAAGGCCCGCCTGCCACGCTGTTCGAGCGCGGTCAGGCAGGCATTGGTGGCGATCCGGTACAGCCAGGTGCGCAGCGAAGCCCGCTGCTCGTCGAACCGGTCGGCGGCACGCCAGGCCCGCACCAAGGTCTCCTGCACCAGGTCCTCGGCATCGTGGACGGACCCGAGCATGCGGTAGCAGTGCGCGAGCAACTCCGGCCGGTAGGCCATCGTCTCGGCCGTGAAGTCGGCGCCGATCGTCATGGCCGCAACCTACCGAGCCGCGACCGGCTGCGCGTCGGAGCGTGCCGCGACGGGCGCGCCCGCGGGTAGCAGCAGCCCGAGCGCGGCGCCGATCAGCGCCAGCAGCGCCGCCGTGCCGATCGCCGCGGCGAATCCGGCACTGAACGCAGCGGCGGATCCGAGTCCACCGAATTTCGCGAAAACCGCTGCGGGCAAGGCGATCCCGAACGTGCTGCCGAGCTGGCGCAAGGTGTTGAACGTGCCCGACGCCGCACCGACCGCCGCCAAGGGCATCGAACGCAGCACGGCGCTCTGTGCGGCGGGAATGGCCATCGAGACGCCGACACCGCAGAGCACGAACGGCGCGACCATGGCCGGGTAGGACAACTGCGGCCCGGCCGTCAGCGCGAGCCAGCCGTAGCCCGCGGCCTGCATCAGCAGTCCCACGACCACCAGCGGCCGTTCCCCGAAGCGGTTGACCTGCTTGCCCGCCACGGGAGCGACGAGGAACAAGGTGATCGTCCAGGGCGCCAGCCGCACTCCCGCGCCGAGCGGGCCGTGGTGCTGGACCGTCTGCAGGAACTGTGCGAAGAAGAACGCCCCGCTGAAGATCGATCCGAACAGCAGGAAGCCCACCGCGTTGCCGACCGAGAAGCCGCGCGCGGCGAACAGCCGCATCGGGATCAACGGGGCCGCGGTGCGCAGCTCCCAGCGTACGAACGCGACCAGCGCGATCGCCGCGAGCAGGAACGCGGCGACGACTTCGCCGCTGCCCCAGCCCGCTTCGTCGCCGCGCAGCAGGCCCCACACCGAGCCAAGCGCGGCGGCGCAGGCCAGCCCGATGCCCAGGTGATCGAGTCCGCGTGCCTCGCCACGGCTCTCCGGCAGCCGGGCCAGCATCAGCGGCACGAGCAAGGCGGCGATCGGCAGGTTCAGCCAGAAGATCCACTGCCAGGTCGAGCCCTCCACCACCGCGCCACCGAGGAGCGGGCCGCCGAGCGTGGCCAGGCCGGTCACCGCCGCGAAAAGCCCGAGCGCGCGGGTGCGCTGCGCGGGCGGGAAGGCGGCCGACAGCAGCGCCATACCGACCGGCATGACGGCCGCCGAGCCGGCACCTTGCACCGCCCGGGCGGCGACCAGCCAGCCCAGGTTCGGCGCCGAGGCGCACGCGGCCGAGGCCGCCGAGAACAGCAGCACCCCCGCGACCAGTACGCGGCGCCGTCCATATCGCTCGCCGAGCGCCGCGCCCGCCATCAGCAGCACCGCGAAGCTCAAGGTGTAGGCGTTGACGGTCCACTCCAGTTCGGCCAGCGAGGCGCGCAGGTCGAGCTGGATCGCATGCAAGGCGGTGGTGACGACCAGCGCGTCCAGCATGATCATCAACGCGGCCACCGATGTCAGCGCGAGTACCCAGCGCTGTCCCGTGGTCGTTCTCATGGGCGAAAGTCCTCCTCCGATGGGTTCGCCGGTACATACCGGCGCCGCCGTCCCGATTCATCGCAGGTTCGGAGAAAACTTTGTTTCGTGCCGATCGCGGACGTACGAGCGGCCGGCAGGAGCCCCGCTTCGGAAGCGTCGTCCGGAGTCGCCGCCCCGGGTTCCACCGGGCTCGGCGCCGCCCGCGCCCGCCCCGGCCGACTAGGACGTGGCGAGGCGACCGGCGCGCCGACGTCGCACGGCAAGCGGCAACACCAGCATGTAGAGGCCGGAGAACAGCAGCAGAGCGAGCGGCAGCAGCGGCAGGTAGGACACCCAGACGATCGGTTCTTCCTGCGCCAAGGCGACGAAAGTGGCGAGAACGGTCGCGACGAAGCCGATGCCCGACCAGCGATGCAGCTGCCGGACCCGCGGTGCGGGCACGACCCGCCGCGGCGAGGTGTTCCCGGCCGCCCGGCCGCGCCGCTCGGCGGACCACGACAGTCCGAATACGCCGAGACCGGAGAAGAGAAGCAAGGCGAGCGGGGGCAGAGGCACGTAGGAGACCCACACGGGCCCCTTCAGCGCCAAGGCGACGACCGTGACGACGACGGTCGCCGTGAATATGACGGCCAGCCACCGGTGCGCCTGCCTTATCCGTCTGTCCCAGTTCATGAGTCCTCCTCTTTGTGTGAACGGCTCACGTCCCAACGCTAACGGCAGCGCGCTGACCAGCGCTTCTCGATTCCTGATCGTCTCACTCCGCACACCGCGCGGCCGGGTGAAGGGTTGACAGCGACCCCTCGGCGGATGTTATGCATGAGTCATGCATGATGCTCGCCTGGAGAACCTGCTCGGAGCAGCGGCGCTTGCGATCAACGACGTGATGCTCGCCGACGTGCACGGCGCCGGTGCGGTGAGCGGCAGTAGCGCGGCCGCCTTGGTGACGCTCATGGAATCGCCGGGCATCAGCGTCACCGACCTGGGCAAACGGGTCAGGCTGACGCAATCCGCGGCCGTTCGCATGGTCGATTCGCTCGCGGCCGCCGGACTGGTCGGCCGCTCTCCCGGCCCCGGACGTCTGGTCAGCGTGAACCTGACGCCGTCCGGCCGGGACACCGCGGACCGAATCCTCGCCGCCCGCGTCCGGTCGTTGGCCGAGCTGGTATCCGCACTCGACGAGGCGGAGCGCGAAGCCCTGACGAGTCTGCTTGCGAAACTGCTGGCCCGGCTGTACGCCGAGATCGGCGATTCGAATGTGCTGTGCAGATTGTGCGACCGCGCAGGCTGCACGCGATCCGCGGTGTGTCCGGTGGGACAGGCCGAGCGCGACCGGAAGGCCTGATCATGGGGACGCTTCTGGCGCTGATGTCCGCGTTGAGCTATGGCCTGTCGGATTTCTGGGGTGGAACCGCGTCCCGCCGAGTCGGATTCGCACGCGTGGCGCTGCTCGGCCAACTCGGCGGGCTCGCCGTCACCGCGCTCGCAGGCCTGCTGGTATTTCCCGCCGGGCCCCATCCCGCCGATCTCGGTTGGGGAGCGCTGTCCGGAGTGGGTACCGGTATCGCGATGACCTTCCTGTTCCGCGGAATCAGCCGCGGCGCGATGTCCGTGGTCGTACCGATCAGCGCCGTGGGCGGCGCCGCACTGCCGGTTCTGCTCGGAACCGCTCTGCTCGGTGAGCGTCCGGCGGCGTCGGTATGGGCGGGTATCGCGATGGCTGTGCCCGCGCTCTGGCTCGTCGCGGGCGGTGCGACCGGCGCTGGTCCGAATGCCAGGGCCGCTGTCGGCGACGGGCTGATCGCCGGTGTCGGCATCGCCGTGCAATACCTCGCACTGGCTCGCGCCGCCCCGGCCTCCGGTATCTGGCCGGTGACCGCGGGCCGGGCGGCGGCCGTCGTTCTCGTCGCTCTGTTCGCATGGACGCTGGCATCCGGATCCTCGGATACCGCGCCAGGCCATGGACATCGGGCCGATCTCACAGCCGTGTTCTCCGGCATCCTCGCCGCCGCCGCGCTCGTGTCCTATCTCTTCGCCACGCGGACCGAGTACCTGGCCGTGGCGGTCGTGTTGTCCTCGCTCTACCCGATCGTCCCCGTGGTACTCGGCGTGACCGCGCTGCGGGAGCGATTGCACAGCAGCCAGATCATCGGGTTGGTCGCCGCCTCGGCCGCCAGCATTGTCATCGCCACATCGTGACGACGGAGTCGCAACCTGGCTCTACGCCGTGCGCGGTCCCGTGGAGCTGTCCCGCAAGCAGCGCTGCGCCGCTGAGTTCCGGGCAGCCGGGTCACGCCGAACCGGGTCGCAGTATCGCCGGTCCGTACCAGTGACAGATGAGCAGTGCGAGCTCGACGTCCAGCCGGTCTTCGGCGATGGGCCTGCCGCGTCGCGAAACCGCCCGGCCCACCCGGTATTTCACCGAGTTCGAGTGGAGGCCGAGCTCCGCGGCGGCTGCCTTGTAGCTCGATCCGGTGCGCAGGAAGACCTGGAGCGTGTCGCGCAGCCGCGCGTCGTTGTCGGTGTCGGAGGCCAGGTCGCCCAGCACGTCGCCGACCCATTCCCGGACTTCCGCGATGCTCTCACCGAACAGGGCCGCGACCGACAATCCGGGGTCTTCGGCCGCGACCACCCGGTGTTCGGTGTCCGCCCCCGCCAGCGCGACCGTGCGCGCGTCCTGGGCCAGGCGATGAGATCGGCGGAACCCGGACAGGCCTGGGACCATCGTGCCGATCGCCACGTTCGGGGCGTCGCGTTGCGCGGCCGCGAATGCACGGATATCGGCGACGGCATCGGGTCGTGCCGAACGGTAGGGCAGCCACGCCCACCCGCTCAGCTGATCGTCGGCGACGAAGAGGGGCTGCCCAGAGGTTCCCGCGCTCTCGGCCGACCCACGAACGAACCGTTGCAGCTCGGCCAGTTCGTCACCGTGGGCTTCCGTGTCGGGATACCAGACGATGAGCGCCAGGTGATGCCAACGCAGGGGATAACGGATCTGCTCGGTGGCGCTGTCGACGTCGACGGACTCCTTCCCCTTCAGCAGCTCGCGCACACAGAGCGCTCGCACACTGTTGCGGGTGTCCAACCATTGCTCCCGCTCTCCTTCATAGACCGCGACGACCTCCTGGATCACTTGGTCGAGGTAGGTGAACAGCCGGGTGGCGATGGCCCGGCCGACGACGAATCGATCGACCGGCGCGACGTCGGCGGCCTGCAACTCGGCGAAGATCAGTTCGGTCGCCCGCCGTTGTCCGATGTGATAGGCGCGCATCAGGGCGTTGAGCGGGACGTCGCGCTGGGCCAGACGCTTCGTGTACTCCGTGCCCGCCGACGGCAGGTGGATGCGGGTGGCGGGGATGTCGTGACGCAGCGCGTACAGCAGGGTGTCGACGTTTCCCTGCACACTGGCCCCGAGCAGTTCGACGGTGTGGACATCCGCGCGCAGCTCGGGTATCTCTTCCTCGAGCGCGCTGTGGATGCTCGCGCTGACGTCCGTCACCCGCGCGTTCATGCGGGCGGCGATCGTCGCGATACAACGGTCGACCTCCGCTTCACCGTTGCGACGAGAACTCGTCACGAGCCGATCGTATTACCTCGCCGTGCGCGCGGCGGCGCATCTCGCGGGTCGATATTGTCTCCAGGCGACAAGACAGACGACGAATTTGATCCTTGCACGACGGTGGCGAGAGGAGCTCCGCTTCCTACCGTTGTTATCGAACAACTACGCCGTTGCCGAGGACATCGCATGATGCTTTCCACTCTTCCGGATCGTCGCGCCGCAGCCGCCCCGCAGGCACCAGCCCTTGCCGCTGGCGGCATCGAACTGAACAACAGCGAATTCCTGTCCGCCGTCCAGCGTGCCGCGTCCCGCCTGCGCGCCGCGGGCGTCACGACCGGCGACGTCGTCGCGACCATGCTGCCCGGCGAGGTCGACCTGGTGGTGTCGCTGTTCGCGATCTGGCGCCTGGGCGCCACGGCCGCCGTGATCGACCCGACGGCGTCCGACGAGGAGGTGAGTCAGCGGATAATCGACGCGGACCCCGAGGTCCTCATCGTCATCGAGCATCCGTCGGCGATCGACGCTGCGGTGCGGGTCCTGCCCGCCGCGGCGCTCGGCGCGGCGGAACGCGACCCGACACCGGCGGCGCGGCCCGGCGGGGAGGCGCTGGCGCTGATCACCTACGGCGGCGGCATCCGGGCGATGCTCGATCACCGGAACCTGGAGGCCATGTGCCGATTCGTGATCGAGGTCTTCGCCCTCACCGATGCCGACCACAGCCTGTCGACGCTGCCGATGCGGCAGCTCTGCGGCATCTTGCTCGGCGCCCTGTCTCCGTTGGTCGCGGGAGGTCGCACTACCTTGGCAGGCCCGCTGGACCCGGAATCGTTCCTGGAACGGGTCGAGCGAATCCGGCCCACCTACTCCTCCGCCTTCCCGAGCCTGTACGCGGCACTGACCGATCTGCCCGGCCGGGCGCGGTGGGACACCTCGTCGGTGCGTTTCGCCCTGTGCTGTGCGGCACCGGCCGGAAGTGAACTAAGAAGCAGGTTCGAACACCGCTTTGGTGTACCCATTGTCAACGGATACGGGCTGAAGGAGGTCATCGCGCGGGCCCACGCGATCCGTTCACCGGCGGCAGGGGAGTCGAACCGCGCGTCCGTCGTGCCTTGATTCGCCACGGGTGAGCACCGCACGACCGACGTTCGGCTACCAGGGCAGGGCGCCGTCGGCGTCGAAGTATCCCCCCGTGGGGCCGTCCTGGCCCAGCCGCGCCATCCGCACGATGATCTCGGCGCCTTGCTCGACGCTCTGCAGGCCGGTGTTCCCGTTCAGATCGGTCTGGGTGAAGCCGGGCTCCACCGCGTTGATCCGGATGTTCGGAAACGCTTTCGCATACTGCACGGTGATCGCGTTGACCGCGGTTTTCGATGCCGGGTAGGCGACGCCCGGGTAGGCGTACGCCCGGCTGCCGGGGTCGCTGAGCCGGGTCAGCGAGGCCAGCCCGCTGCTGACGTTCACCACGACCGGGGCGGTGGAACGTTGTAGCAGGGGCAGGAACGCGTGCAGGACGCGCACCGTGCCGAAGACGTTCGTCTCGAAGGTCTGGCGCATGAGGTCCGCGGTCACGTCCGCGGCGCCGATCACGGTGTTGGTCGCGGTCCATTCCGTGGCGATACCCGCGTTGTTGACCAGCACGTCCAGGCCGCCGTCGGCTTCGATGGCCGCGACGGCGGCCGCTACGGACGCGTCGTCGGTGACGTCGAGCTGGACTGTCCGTCCCCCCAACTGTTCGGCGGCCCGGCGTCCGCGCTCGACGTCCCGGCTTCCGAGGTAGACGGTGTGGCCCGCGGCGATGAGCCGGCGGGCGGCCTCGAAACCGAGACCTTTGTTCGCTCCGGTGATCAATGTTGTCGTCATGATCACGGACGCTAAATTCTAGAGCGTGCTCGAAGTCAAGCCGCAGCCGGAATCCGGTACGCCACAGGAAGGTATGAGCATCGCCGAGGCCGCCAGGCGGACGGGGGTCAGCGTGCACACCTTGCGCTACTACGAACGCGCGGGCCTGGTCGTCACCCCGGTCGATCGCGCGGCCGGTGGCTGGCGGCGCTACCAGCAGTTGGACCTGGACTGGATCACCGTCTGCACCAAGCTGCGGGCCACCGGCATGCCCATCAAAACCATCCGCCGCTACGCCGAACTCGTCGCCGCCGGGCGCGGCAACGAGCACGAGCGGCTCGCCCTCATGGAGGCGCATCGCGCCGAGGTGGCAGCCAAGATCGCCGAGTTGCACGAGAACCTCGAACTCATCGACCACAAGATCGACGTCTACCGCGGCAGGCTCGCCGTTGGCGATGCCGATCGGTTGTGGGCGCCCGACCGTCGAGCCGACGCGCGCTGAGCAATCGGCTCCGAAAAGCCTGCGCCACAGGGGTTCAGTGGTCGAGCTGGGACAGGGCGAAGGCGGTGAGGAACCCGGCCACGGTGATCATCCCGACCCACAGATGGGCATCCTCGAAGGCCTCCGGGATCATCGTGTCGGTGATCATGGCCAGGATCGCGCCCGCGGCCAGGGCGGTGATCGCGGCCAGAGCGGCGGGCGCGGCGTCACCGAGCAGCCCGTAGCCCGCCATGGCGGCCACACCGCTGATCACCGCTATCCCAGCCCACAAGCCGAACACGTAGCGCGGGCTGCGGTTCGCGCGGCGCATACCGGCCGCGCTGGACAGCCCTTCGGGAATATTGCTGATGAACACCGCGGCCACGGTGACCGCGCTGACGGTTTCGCCGCCGAGCAAACTCGCCCCGATGACGATGGACTCCGGTACCCCGTCGAGCAGCGCGCCCAACGCGATGGCCGTGCCCGAGCCGGACTGCTCGGATTCGCTGGGTTGCTGGTCTCCCGAGCGCTTGCGGTGGCGGGCGCCGCGGCGGGCGAGGGCGACATTCGCCAGGGTGTAGATCCCCGCGCCGCCCACCGCGCCGAGGGCGGTGGGCGGCAGTCCGGCCTTCTCGTGCGCCTCGGCGATCAACTCGAACGACACCGCCGAAAGCAGTACTCCGCTACCGAATCCCATCACACTGGCCACGATCTTCGTGGGAACGCGCGCCCAGAATCCCACGAGAGCGCCTATCAGCAGGGCGGATCCGGCCAGTAATCCCCATCCGCCCGCAGCCCACAACCCCGACACTCAACCGTCTCCTCACCGCTCGGAACGCGTCGACCAGCGCGGATCATCGCCGGCCACCTGTCCGAGCTACCCGCACCCGCCGGGACGGAAACGAAGCCCAGGAACAGCGGGGGAAGGGGCGGCGCATCGGGTCAGGGTGTGGCGGTGCGCGTCGCGGTGATCGCCACCGTCGTGTAGGGCAGGGTGAAACTCCCGCCCATCGCATCGATCGCCGCGCCGACACCGTCGAGCACTTGTGTCAGTTTGTCCTCCGGGAGGCGGGTCATGGAGCCGTGCGTCGGAAGTTGATCGAGCCACTCGTCGCGGGTGTAGGTGCGCTCCCACTGGAAACTCGATTCCAGCGGATCTTCGAATCGACCGGTCTCCCGGATGCCTTCGGCTGCTTTGTCCAGCATCTGCCGGTACACCTCCAAGGCTCGCGTGCCCGGCTGGAGGGTGAACGGCGAGTCGGGCGCCACCCGCCGGTACACCGCGCCATACGCTTCCGCCACCTCGGTCGGGAGATGGAACACATGCCAGAATGCGGAGAGCACGCCCCGGGGGCGCAGAACCTCCGCCGCTTTTGCCGCCCCCGCGACCGGATCGACCCAGTGCCAAGCCGTTCCCGCGATGACCGCATCGAAGACGCGGCCTGCGCCGTCCCAGGTTTCGAAGGTCGCCACGTCGACCTCCAACCCTCGGCCCCGTGCGAATTCCGCCATCCGCGAATCCGGTTCGACTCCCAGCACCGTGCAACCGCCCGCCTGGAACTGCCGGGCTTCGACACCGGTGCCGCAGCCGACATTCAGGACCGCGCGCCCGGGACTGATGGAAACGATGTGCTCTATCAGGGCTTCGGGATAGCTGGGCCTGGTCCGGTCGTAGCGTTCGGCATTCACCCCGAAGGACTCCGCGATCTGCCGGTGCCGGTGCGGCGTTTCCTCCGGCGAAGGTATAGTGGGCATGCGCCCACTTTAAATGGGCATGCGCCCACTCGGCAACGGGTGGGCTCGATCCGAACAGAAAGAGGCACCCGTATGCCCACCGGAGTCGCCCTCCGCGACGTGCGCGAGCAGTTGTTCGACGCCGCCGACCGGATCCTGCTCCGCGCCGGGCCGAGCGCGCTGACCAGCCGGGCGGTCACCGCGGAGGCGGGCTGCGCCAAAGGCGTGCTGCACCGGCACTTCACCGACTTCGACGACTTCCTCGCCGAACTGGTGACCGCCCGTATCGTCGAGATCGAGCGACGGGCCGCCGCTCTGCGGGAATCCGCCGGGCGTGGCGCCGTGGTCGAGCACCTCACCACCGCGCTGACGGACGTGTTCGGCCCGGTCACCACGGCCATCGTCGGCTTGATCACGTTCCGGGACGAATTGCGCGCACGCCTGCGCCGCGACCGGCCGACCGGCGTCCCCGTCCTTGCGGAAGCGACCGCCATGATCGCCGGGTACCTCACCGCCGAACGCGACCTCGGCCGGATCGCCGCGACCGCCGACGTCGACTCGCTCGCCCCCATGCTGATCGGGACCGCGCACCTGTTGTTCGCCGATCGGGACGCCGGTCCGCCCTCGCGTGAGGCGGTCGGCGGCGCGGTGAGCGCGGTCGTCGTGGGGGTGCTGTCCGGCTAGTGCGAGCGCCGAGGTGAAGTCTCCGGCCCGGTGCTCGGTCAGTGCGCGCCGAGCGCGTCGAGGATCATCGGACGCGCGGTCGCGAGTGCTTGCTGCCAGTAGGGCCAGGTGTGTGTCCCGTCGACGGTGTCGACGCGGGCGGTCATCCCGAGTTCCGCGAGCCGATCACGGAACATCTGGGCGGCGATCGTCGTCATCGACTCGAGGCCCATCGCGTTGACCGTGTTCCCGACTCCGAACGGCACGTCGAGCGGGCCGGGCAGCCCGTTGCCGGTCGAGACGTATATCGGCAGTCCGCGCAGCAATTCGGCCTGTACGGTGGCGTCGTTGCGGCTCCAGGCCGGGTCCCCGACCGGCCCCCACATGTCGTCCACATTGAAATTGCCCTCGTCCCGCATGGCGGCGCGCATCGCTTCGTTCCAGAGCGGGAACGTCGGGTGCAGGAACCCGGAGAACGATCCGGCGAATTTGAACTGGTTGCGATGGTATCCGGCCAGGATCAGCGCGGCGTTGCCGCCCATGGACGCGCCGACGACGGCATCGTTGGTTCGCGATACGCCGAACCGCTGGAGGTAGGCGGGCAGTTCCTGGGTGAGGAAGGTCTCCCATTTGTACGTCGTCTCTTGGCCGTTCGTGCTGCTCGGCTGGTACCAGTCGGTGTAGAAGCTCGAGTGCCCACCGACCGGCAACACCAGGGTGACGTTGTCGTCCGCGAATTGGGCCAAGGCGTCGGTATCGGTCGTCCACTGACTGTGGTCGGCGGGCGCGCGCAGGCCGTCGAGCAGGTAGAGCGCCGCGCTTCCGCCGCGAGCCGCCCACTGGACCTGGACTTTGATCGGTCCCATGCTGGACGGCACGGAGAGCTCGCTGAAACCGCGCGCCGGTGCGCGCAATATCGGCGCGTGGATCGGCGCGGCGGTAGCGGCGGCCCCGCCGAGGGACGACATGAGCACGGCTGTTGCCATGACAGCGCCGGTCTTCCTCATTCGACCGCGAATACCCCGCTGCTTTCCAGACCGCGCCGCTGCGCCCACCCGCATACCTCCTACCCGTTCCTCGTTCGAGAACGAGATCCAATTCGTTTGTAGTTCAATACGATTCGCTTTCTCGACATGCGCCTCCGCGCCCACGATCGCGAATTCATCCTACGTTGCGCCGTATTGGCTACCGGATCCATTCCAGTCAAACCTGGGAAGTCCGGGCTGCCCACCGGTGCGAGTGGTGTGGGCAGCTCACCGACGTCGGCCGGCTGCTGTGGCCCGCTCGGGCGACGAATCGCCGGTCGGGGAAACGCTGGTGAACGCCTCGCTCTGATGGTAGCTCGACAGTTGCTATGCGACGGACCTTCGGCGTGTTCGAGATGCGGCGTGTCGCGACCGGGAGCCCAGTCGTCGGGATCCCGCAGTAGGACCGGGCCGTTGCGCGCTGCCGATCTGGTGCGGGGCGAGAATGGTCGCATGGCGATCTCGCTCGACCAGGCAGACTCGGTCCTCGCCGCGGCCCGCGAGGCGGCGACCGGACTCGGCGAGGCCGTGTCGCTGGCAGTGGTGGAACCCGGCGGAATCGTGGTGGCCGTCGCGCGGATGGACGGTGCGCCTGCGCGGGCGAGCGAAATCGCGAAACACAAGGCGGAGGCGGCCATCGCGCTGGGGTTCGACACCGTGCACGTGACCACCGCGCCGCGAGAGCAGTCGCTGTTCGGCGAACCTCGGCGACCGGACGCCCACGCACTGGTGCCCAACGGCGGTGGCGTCCTCATCCGGATCCGCGGTACGGTCCTCGGTGCGCTGGGAGTATCCGGCGCGGCCTCCTCGATCACCGATCACAAGATCGGCGCAATAGCTGTCGCTCAACTGAATTGATCGCTCACTGCCCTCCATCCGGTGACACGGGCGCGTTCTTCGGCGGCAGCCCACCGGAAGCGACCGGACGGGGCTTGTCCTGCGCGCCTTCGAGGCCGCTGCGTCCGAGGCGGGCATGCCCAGCGGTCAGGCGTCGAGCGCGCGCGGCTGCCGTCGCACCACCGGTGGCTCGGTGGACCACGGGAAATTGATCCACCGGTCGGTGCGCCGCCACACGTATTCGCTGTCGACCTCCGACCACGGCTTCTGGTAGATCACCGCACAGCGCACCTCGGCGACCTTGCCGGAACAGAAGTCGCGCACCAGCTTCAGGGTGGCGCCGGTGTCGGCGACGTCATCGGCGACCAGCACGGTGGCGCCTGCCAGATCCACCGCCTGCGGCACCGGCGGCAGCATCACCGGCAACTCCAGGCGCTGGTCGACGCCGGTGTAGAACTCGACGTTCATCACGTGCAGGTTCTTCACGTCCAGGGCGTAGCCGAGTGCGCCCGCCACGAACAGCCCGCCCCGCGCGATCGAGAGGATCAGATCGGGCTCGAAGCCGTCAGCCGCGATGGTCGCGGCGAGTTCCCGGCTCGCGGAACCGAACGACTCCCAGGTCAGTACTTCGCGATCCGTCACAGGCTCTCCCATCTCGCTGGACGCGACGCAGCGAGCATACGAGTGGCCGCCCAGGTTTCCCGGGCGGTTGCTCACTGCCATGGGAAGCCGGAGGCAAGATGGCCGGAAATCTCGATATCACGTCCGTATCTCTCGTCCGGCCTGTGTGTTCGCCGCCATACGCTCGAGCGCATGGACAGCCACTACGACGTGCTCGTCATCGGTTCCGGCTTCGGCGGCAGCGTCGCCGCGCTGCGCGCGACCGAGAAGGGATACCGGGTCGGCGTGCTCGAGGCGGGCCGGCGGTTCGCCGACCACGAGTACGCGAAGAACTCCTGGCATCTGCGCGAGTACCTCTGGGCGCCGAAACTCGGCTGCTACGGCATCCAGCGGATGACCCTGCTCAACGACACGTTCATCATGAGCGGGTCGGGAGTCGGCGGCGGGTCGCTGGTGTACGCCAACACGCTGTACGAGCCGCCGGAGAAGTTCTACCGCGACCAGCAGTGGGCGCACATCACCGACTGGCGTTCCGAGCTGGCGCCGTACTACGACCAAGCGAAGCGAATGCTCGGTGTGACCGAGAATCCGGCGACCACTCCGACCGATCGAATCCTGCGCGAAGTCGCCCGGGACATGGGCATCGGCGACACTTATCGCCGCACGCCGGTAGGGGTTCTGTTCGCGGACAACGGTTCTCGGCCAGGAATGCGGGTCGCCGACCCGTTCTTCGGCGGCGTCGGACCGGCGCGCTCGACCTGCACCCACTGCGGCGAGTGCATGACCGGCTGTCGGCACGGCGCGAAGAACACACTGGTGAAGAACTATCTCTACCTGGCCGAAAAGGCCGGAGCCACGGTGCATCCGCTGACGACGGTGACGGACGTGTGGCCGCGACCGGAGGGCGGCTACGAAGTGCGGACGGTGCGGACCGGGCGGTGGGCGCGCAAGGGCGAGCGGACGTTCATCGCGGACCAGGTGATCTTCGCGGCCGCCGCGCTCGGCACCCAGAAACTGCTGCACCGGTTACGCGAGAACGGCAGTCTGCCGCACGTCTCGTCGCGGTTGGGGCATCTGGCCCGCACCAACTCCGAAGCCGTGCTGGCCGCGCGGTCGCTGCGCAAGGACACCGACTTCACCAAGGGCGTGGCGATCACCTCGTCCATCCACCCCAACGAGCACACCCACATCGAGCCGGTCCGCTACGGCAAGGGCAGCAATGCGATGAGTTTGCTGGCCACCGTGCTCGTGGACGGGCATGAGGGCAGGGCGCGCTGGTGGCTGGGCGTGCGGGAATTGATCGCGCACCGCCGCCACCTCGTCCGGCTGCACAACCCCCGCCGCTGGTCCGAGCGCAGCATCGGCGTGCTCGTCATGCAGAACGTCGACAACTCGATCGTCACCTACACCAAGCGCGGCTTGTTCGGCAGGCGCATGACGACCAGGCCGGGCGACGGCGCCGCACCGCCGACCTGGATTCCGGAAGGACACGAGGTGACCAGGCGCATCGCGGAGAAGATCGGCGGTCTGCCGCAGGGTGGCTGGACCGAACTGATGAACATCCCGATCACCGGCCATTTCATCGGCGGCTGCGCCATCGGCGACTCGGCCGAGTCGGGCGTCGTCGACGCCTACCACCGGGTCTACGGACACCCCGGCCTGCACATCACCGACGGCTCCACCATCTCGGCGAACCTGGGCGTGAATCCATCCCTGACCATCACCGCCCAAGCCGAACGCGCCATGTCGTTGTGGCCGAACAAAGGCGAGGATGACCTGCGTCCACCTCTCGGCACGGCCTACCGCAGGCTCGCGCCGATCGAGCCGAAGACCCCGGTGGTTCCGGTCGCCGCGCCCGGCGCGTTGCGCCTGCCGATCACCCCGGTCTGAGCGGGCGGAAAACCGGTCGCGTGCGGCCGGTCCCGGTGCCAGGATCGGCGCATGCCCCGCCATGTCGTCCTCGAACCGCTCGACGAAGCGTTGCTCACCGATCTGCTGCACACCGCGGTGGCCGACGCGCATCCCGGCGAGGTCATGCCGGTGGAAGCGCCGGACGCGAGCTGGAATGCCGACCGAGAGGCGGATTTCCGAGCCTTTCATCGCGGCCGCGCGCTGGCGGAGCAGCCCGTCGAGTCGACCTACGGCATACGGGTGGACGGCGAGGTGGTCGGCGCGGCACGACTGTGCCGGTTGCCCGCCTCGGACGGCGCCGCCGAGGCGGGAGTCTGGCTCGGCCGCTCCCGCCGAGGCACGGGCATCGGCACCGCCGTGTTCGCCGCATTGATCGAGCGGGCAACCGCCGAGGGCTACTCGAGGCTGTTCGTGAGCACGACGCCGGACAACATTCCCGTACTCCGCCTGTTGACCGCACGCGGAATCGACTACGCCCTGGACGGCAACGAGGCCACCGCTTGGATTCGCTGCGGCTGAAGCCAGTGTCTCCGCGACTGAGTGAAGCGAGACCGAGCATGCGCCGTTCGCGGCCCGGCTCGCGTCCGAGATGCGACTGCATGAGCGGCAACCACGCGCAGCCCGGTCACTTCAACCGCGCGCGACGTCGCAGCATTGATACCGACGCGCCCCGCGCACCTCCACCACGTCTTTCGAGCGAAGCGAGACCGAGCATCCGCCGTTCGCGGCCCGGCTCGCGTCCGAGCGGCCGCCGCGTCCGCGACGAAGTCGCCAGCGG